>DAIMYK010000096.1:0-6598 GCA_036734525.1 Sediminibacterium sp.
AAAACTGAAGCAGCCGGTTTCCCTTTCAGCCATTAAACAGGAACCCTTCCTCGCGAACATGGACCTCATACGTTTGGGCAGATTATCGGTACAGGTTGTTCGGCCGGAAGAATGGGCACATATCTTAAAAATGGCGAAGACATCCCGCTAAATTCATTGAGATGAGCGAAACAGCCCCTAAAAAGAAAATGGTGGTACTTACAGGTGCCGGCATCAGTGCCGAGAGTGGCCTGCGCACCTTCCGTGATGGAGATGGTTTATGGGAGGAATACAATGTGTACGAGGTTGCACACATCGATGCCTGGAGAAAAAATCCGGAACTTGTGCTGCGTTTTTATAATGAAAGAAGGCAACAAGTGCTGAAAGCGAAACCCAATAAGGCACACCGGCTGCTGGCAGCTATGGAAAGGGATTTCGATATAACCATCATCACACAAAACATAGACGACCTGCATGAACGGGCCGGCAGTAGCCAGGGTATCCACTTACACGGGGAAATTTTGCGCATGCGCAGTGAAGAAAATCCTGAACTGAGTGCAGCGATTCAGGGAGACATTCAACTGGGTCAAGTCGCTCCCGATGGCGCACAGCTCAGACCCGATATTGTATGGTTTGGGGAGGAAGTCCCTATGATGCTACCTGCAGCACACATCACCGGCATGGCCGATATTTTTGTGATTATAGGAACCTCACTGCAGGTTTATCCGGCGGCTGGACTTGTACAGCAAGTGCCGGCAGAAGTTCCTATATATATCATTGATAAAAATATCCCTTCCCTTTCCGGAAACTCCCAAATTCATTCGATTGAACAGCCTGCTACCATTGGTGTTGAAATGCTCTGGCTGGCATTGGGAAATTAATAACATTTGATTCAGTACTATGCTTCCATGCAAAGGATCCAATTCTGGGCACGACCCACCCTGTTACTTTCGTTAGTCCTGCTTTCCCATGTTGGTCTGGCGCAGGAATCCCCCGCCTTCCAATCTTTAAAAAAATACTATTTCTCCCTTCCAACATCGGTGCTAGATACCAATTGGCTGATGACACCCATTGATACAGGAGGCATGAACTACCTGCTTCCGCTTCGGCAGGGTTTGCAAAGAGAAAAAAATCGTGCCATCATTGACACCGCTGCCTATTATGATCTTTTATCGGATGCATTGTGCCGACTCACCGATTATTCAAACAGTCAATGGTATGAAAAAAAATTAACCGGCATCACTTCCAGTGAGGAACAAGTATTACTTCGCCAACAGGCACAACCCTTTATCAATGCTACGGGAACAGATGCAACCTCATTTATTTTGCGACAAACTGCTGCAGGAAGAATCGCCCTGTTCAATGCCTCCTACCTGAAACCCTATACCTATGTTTGGATTGGAACCATGCTGGATTCATTGCGCCGGCAGGGATACCGACATCTTGCGCTCGAGCTACTTTCGCCCACCAAAGATCCTATTCAGGAAATCTCACTTTCGAATGGTTTATTCATCACTGAACCTGTCCTGGGTGAATTCATCCGCTTCGCTATAGCAGCAGGGTTTTCCGTTATCTCTTGTCAACCGGATTATACCATTACTAACCTAAGAGAAAGAAAAAAAGAACAGGCTTTGAGGTTAGGAAATTACTTCAAGCAGATACCCGCTGAAGAAAAATTATTGGTAATTACTCAACCCGAAACTATAACCGGCGGAGATGATAAAAAAATGCAACCATTTTCACTTTATCTCTCCTCCTGGATCGGTGAGCCCTGTTTGAGTATTGATCAATGCACACTTAGTTCCGGCAGCATCAATGCTGCTGGTGCCTTTTTGTATGAATTAATGTCCTATCAAAAGCCGGTTAACCGACCCACTATTCCATTGCAAAATGGTCAGCCGCTGCTCTGGAATGACCCTTATTATTCCGCCCTGGTATGGCACCCTGTGCCTTCCTATACAAACCAACGGCCGGTGTGGATGGGATTCTATGGCAAGAAAAAAACAATTGCCTTGCCGGCAGCACATCCAAAGTCCTGGCTGGTACAGGCATTTTATTTGGAAGAAATACAAAAGAGAAGTCCTGGCAATTGCATTCCTGCCGATCATACGTTTCAGTTGTCAGCAGACTGCAACTATTATCTTTTCTTACAACCCTGAAAATACCGCATCATTTATCGGGACAAAGACAATACGTTGTTGACTTTTCGTGATATCGAAGTGAATCGTTGATTACTTGAAAAAAAGATAGGCAATAAAGATGGCTGAGATCACACCTATCAAATCCGCCAGCATACCGGCCCAGATGGCATATCTTACTTTCTTGATTCCTACGCTGCCAAAATACAAGGCAATGATGTAAAAAGTGCTGTCAGCACTACCCTGGAAAATAGAAGCCAGGTTACCCAGGAAACTATCAACACCATAGTTTTTAAATACATCGAGCATCAGTCCGCGACCCCCGCCCCCACTGAAAGGGCGCATGATGGCAACGGGCAACGATGGAACAAATTCGTTGTTGATACCCAGATTCATGAAGATCCACGAAATGCCCTGTATGATTGCATCTAGACCTCCTGATTCTCTAAATACGCGGATTCCTACGATGATACCTACCAGATAAGGAATGATCTTGATGATGACCTGCCATCCCTGCTGGGCTCCTTCGATGAAAGCATCAAACACATGTACTTTTTTGAGGAGTCCGCCAATGATGAAGGCACAGATTACCAAAAAAAGTATGAGGTTTCCCAATACATTGCTGAATGTCTCTTTGGTAAACAATCCTGCATTGGGTGCATCTTTTACTGAAGGAAGCTGATAAATAAATGCAGCAAACAACAATACTCCGCTGATCAATGCACTGAGCCACGCGATCATCACCCAATCGAAACGCAGTCGCTGATAAATAGCGGTAACGATGATACTGGCAATGGTAGCAGTTACTGTTGCAATCATCAATGGTACAAAAACCCCTGTTGGATTGGTACTGCCTGCGCCTGCACGATAAGCGATAATCGAAAGTGGAATGAGTGTTAATCCACTGGTATGCAAAACCAGGAACATGATCTGTGCATTGGAAGCAGTTTCCTTGTTCGGGTTGAGTGTTTGTAAACTCTCCATCGCTTTCAGGCCAAACGGTGTGGCCGCATTATCCAGGCCCAACATGTTGGCACTGAAATTCATGACCATCTGTCCCATGGCAGGATGGCGGTCCGGTACTTCCGGAAAAAGTCGTTCCATGAAAGGATTGAGCCATCGGGCCAACAGGTTGATGGCGCCTGCTTTTTCTCCGATGTTCATCAATCCCATAAAAAATACCATCACACCGGTCAGTGGCAGGGCTATGTCCATCACGGATGACTTCGAAGCATCGAAAATACCCTCCACTATTTTTCGGAATATATCATAATCCTGAAAAACGATGAGCTTTACCAGTGCGATGACGAGTCCTATAATAAAAAAGAATATCCATACATAATTCAGTGCCATACGTCAAATTGTGGTTTGAAAATAGTGAATTCCGCTGATAGAAACCGATGCCGTTGTGAATTCGATTCACCCTAGGAATAAACCAACTATATTTGCACCTTGAAAATGGGACGTTTGTCCCGCAAAGCAAGCAACATGGCATTACAGGCAGGAATAGTAGGATTACCAAATGTGGGGAAATCAACCCTTTTTAATGCGGTCAGTAACAGTGCAAAAGCACAGGCAAGCAATTACCGTTTTTGTACCATTGAACCAAATGTCGGTCTTGTAGATGTCCCCGATGAGCGATTGCAGCAATTGGCTAAACTGGTGAATCCCCAGCGCATCGTACCCACCCAACTTGAGATTGTGGACATTGCCGGTCTGGTGAAAGGTGCCAGCAAGGGGGAAGGATTGGGAAATAAGTTTTTAGGAAATATCCGCGAGGTGGATGCCATCATTCATGTGATCCGTTGTTTTGAGGATGAGAATGTGCTCAGGGAAGAAGGGAAAATCAATCCGGTTGGAGATAAGGAGATCATTGAAACAGAATTACAACTGAAAGACCTGGAGAGTGTTGAGAAGAAATGGCAGCGGCTGGAAAAAATGGCTCGTGTGGGAACAGACACCAAGGCAAAAGCAGAGTTTGATATTTTGGGAAGATGCAAGACCCATCTTGAGCAGGGAAAGAATATTCATACTTTAGGTCTTACCAAAGAGGAAAAGCCGGCCATTGCCGATTTGTTTCTTTTGACAGATAAGCCCGTATTGTATGTAGCCAATGTTGATGAGGCAAGCATGCATACTGGAAATGAGTATTCAAAAGCTTTGGCAGCAGCTGCAGCTGCGGAAGGTGCTGAAATGATTGTCATGTGCAACAACATTGAAGCACAGATTGCAGACATGGAACAAGAAGAGGACAGAAAAATGTTCATGGAAGAATATGGCATGAAGGAGCCGGCACTGCACCGACTGATTCAATCGGCTTACCAATTGCTGAACCTGGAAACATATTTCACTGCCGGTGAACAGGAAGTGCGTGCATGGACGATCAAGAAAGGCTGGAAAGCACCTCAGGCAGCCAGTGTGATTCACACAGATTTTGAAAAGGGTTTCATCAAAGCGGAAGTGATTGCCTTCGATGATTTCATCAAATATGGCAGTGAAGCTGCCTGCCGTGAAAATGGCAAACTGCGTATTGAAGGTAAAGAGTATATAGTGACGGACTGCGACGTGATGCATTTCAGGTTCAACGTCTAAACCTAGTACAATGAAAAAAACCGGCATTTATTTCTTACTCCTCCTGCTGGCTGCCTGTGAATGAAACACATCATCGACTCCTACCGATCCAATCGTACCGCCACCCGCACAGGTACAGAATATGTATTATACAGTGCTCATAGTTTTCCCACACGATACCACATCGTACACGCAGGGACTTCTTTTTCATAAGAATGAGTTGTATGAAGGCACGGGCATGTACAAAGAGAGCAAGCTAAAAAAAGTGGATGTCAAAACAGGTAAGGCCCTGCAACAGGTTGCTATGGCTCCGGAATATTTCGGGGAAGGAATTACCATCCTGAATAATAAGATTTATCAATTGACCTGGCAGGAACACAAAGTGTTTGTATATGACCTGCAATTCAAGCGGCTACCGGAAGTGTATGATTGGCCTTACGAGGGCTGGGGCATCACTACAGATGGTACGAACTTAATCATCAGCACAGGAGGCAGCAATCTCTATTTTGTCAATCCCGCCAACTTTTCAATTGTGCGAACCCTGGGGGTTTCAGATAACAATGGATATGTTGAAAACCTCAATGAATTGGAATGGGTCGATGGATTTATTTATGCCAATAAATACCTGACCGATCAAATACTAAAGATAGATCCTGCTAAAGGATTGGTTGTTGCCCGAGCAGATTTATCAGGTATTATGGGAAAAAATAATGTTGTCCCGGCAAGCAAATCAGATGTATTGAATGGCATTGCCTATCATCCTGATAAAAAAACTTTTTTTGTTACAGGAAAATATTGGCCGGCACTTTTTGAAGTCCGGTTTCAGTGATCTAAGCAATTGGGCGGGCGATATAAATCAGTGAACTGGTATTCTTTCCTTTCATCAGTGCCCTAACATTAGACAGTGCACCCTGAAGAAATCCCGAGAAGATCTTGTTACCGCCTTTAGCATATTTCTCACTCAATAGGGAAACATAAAAAGCATCCAGCCACATAGGACGAACACCCACTAGTTCAAGTTGATGCGCAGCCAGCAGTTTTTGCATAGAGTCGGGTGAAAAATGATAAAGATGACGAGGCACATCATAGGCTGCCCAATGTGTACCATAGTGTTGGGCATCGGGGGAAGTATAATTAGGAACGGCAATGATTAGATATCCATCCTTGCGCAGCAGCCGATGAAAATTTTGCAGATAGGTAGAAAGTTCATGCACATGTTCCAGCACATGCCATAAAGTTATTACATCAAAATGGTTGGAAGGCAACTCGAATAAATGATCAGAGGGAAGTAGATGCAAGCCTGCTCTTTGACGGGCTATTTCCCTGGCACCGGCATCCGGCTCGAGTGCCGTTACCTTCCAGTCCGCTTTTTGCATGGTCTCTGCGAAATAACCTGTGCCTGCGCCCACTTCCAACAGATCACCGGTTGATTTACGGGTGATTCTTGTAATCAGCTTTTTTTTCTGCCGCAAGGTGAAAACCCGCGCCCACTGGTAAAGCTGATTGATCAAACCGCGATTTGTATTGGTGTGGGAAATATAATCTTCAGAAACATAATAGGGTGCGATATGTGCTGCATCAGGAGCATTGCCGGTGATACGAAAGCCACAAGCACTGCATTCCAATATAGGGAACTGTTCTCCCGAAACAGAATGATCGGTAACGGTAAGAACTGGTAGTACGGACGTATGACCGCAACAAAGACAGGGTGATGAAATACCGGTAGATGGCATATTGCCGCAAAAGTACGAAAGGAAACTGGGTTAGAACAGACGGAAAATAAGGGCGAGGGTAGCAACAGAACCGAGGAATATGCTGTATATCCACCAGTAGTCTTTCTTTTCTTCAGCGTTATCATCCAGTTCATTGCTCTTTATCTCTTCGATTTTTGCGCTTGCTTTTGAAATAAT
>DAIMYK010000097.1:0-6565 GCA_036734525.1 Sediminibacterium sp.
GATGGCAAACCAATGGTTGGTATTCTCACAACTCTCCTGGCAAATGGTGGAGTGGAGGTTCGATGCAGGACTTAGCATCAATCAACAGCGATATAGTTTTGAAAGAACCTCCCTTCCCGGAACTCAGCCTGTATTTCTTCATCTGAAAGCGTTGGCAACGCCAAGGTTCAGCATTACCAAGAAAATAAATTCAGATGGGCAGTTACAATTACTCGTATCACGCGGATTTTCACCCCCGACATTAGCGGAGATAAGACCCTCTGATGGTAATTTTTACGCAGATTTACAACCTGAATCTGGCTGGAATATCGAGTTGGGTTGGAGATGGAATCTGGTTCCCGGGCGACTGAACTGGACAGGTTCGGCTTATCGCTTTCAGCTCGATCGAGCCATTGTCAGAAGAAACAATATTGCAGGTGCCGAATATTTTATCAATGCAGGTAGTACGCTGCAGTCCGGTCTGGAAACATCGGTACAGTGGCAAGTAATCCCTGTAGAGACAAAAACCAAATGGAAGCTTAACTGGCAGACAGGTTACTGTTTTCAACCTTATTCGTTCCGGGAATACCAACAAGGAACAACCAATTTCTCCGGAAAATCTTTGACCGGGGTACCCAGGCACATTCTTACAATTGGAAACCAATTAAGTCATGTTAAAGGATTTTATTTTCAAGGGCAATTGAATGCAACTTCCTCGATTCCATTGAATGATGCCAATGATGAATGGGCAGCGGCCTATCAATTATTACAGGCAGAAATAGGTTGGCATCTCCGCTGGAAAGGGAAACTTTGGCATTTTTTTCTGTCTGCCGATAATTTGCTGAATCAAAACTATAGTCTTGGCAATGACATCAATGCCGCCGGCAGACGATTCTACAATCCCGCACCAGGCCTGAATTTTTTGGCAGGAATCCGGTTCAACACACGTTCAGTCCTTTTTTGATATCTTTAACGGAAGTATTTGTCATATTTTGACACCTTTACTGACCTACAATTGAACAAATCAAGATGGCTTCCATACTTATCATAGATGATGAAAAATCAATTCGTAATGTGTTGAGGGACATACTTCAGCATGAAGGATATCAGGTGGAAGAAGCTCCCGATGGTGAGCAGGGAATAAAACTGTTTCAGTCCAAAACCTTCGACCTGGTTTTGTGTGACATCAAAATGCCTAAAATGGATGGTATGGAGGTGTTGCAACAAATGATGGCTGTCAACCCGGAAATACCTGTCATCATGATCAGTGGACACGGAAGCATAGAAAATGCAGTGGAGGCAGTAAAAAAGGGTGCATATGATTTTATTTCGAAACCACCCGACCTGAACCGATTATTGATTACCCTGCGCAACGCCCTGGATAAAAATACTTTGGTCAAGGAAACGCGCATTCTAAAAAAGAAAGTTAGTGGTGTTCAGGAAATGATTGGTGAAAGCGAAGCGATCAATAAGATCAAGACCACCATTGATAAAGTTGCTCCTACCGATGCCCGTATCTTGATAACCGGTGAAAATGGAACCGGTAAAGAGTTAGTAGCTAGATGGCTTCATGAAAAAAGTAATCGTTCCCAACACCCATTGATAGAGGTCAATTGTGCTGCCATTCCTTCAGAACTCATCGAGAGTGAATTATTCGGGCATGAAAAAGGATCATTCACCTCGGCCATCAAACAACGCATTGGCAAATTTGAGCAGGCACATGGTGGAACACTTTTTCTCGACGAGATAGGTGACATGAATGCAAGTGCACAGGCCAAAGTATTGCGTGCATTGCAGGAAGGAAAAATAAGCAGGGTAGGGGGTGAAAAAGAAATAGAAGTTGATGTGCGTGTGATTGCGGCTACCAATAAGAATCTCTTGCAAGAGGTAGAAGATAAAAATTTCAGACTCGATCTATATCATCGCTTAAGTGTGATATTGATTCAGGTGCCCTCTTTGAGGGAGCGAACAGCAGATATACCTTTATTGGTCAGCCATTTCTTACACGAAATTGCTCAGGCATATCGTCAACCGGTGAAGCAAATCGATACCGAAGCACTGGATGCTCTCACCAATCATTATTGGAGCGGAAATATTCGAGAATTAAGAAATGTGGTAGAGCGATTGGTCATTTTATCTGATAAAAAAATATCTCTTTCAGATGTGCATAGCTTTGTCCTTCTATCATAATGCTTACATTTATACAACCATTATTTATATCAATTTATCACAATGGGTTATTTTTTACTGATTATCGGAGTTATTGGATGGCATGTCGGCATGTATGGGATGTTCAAAAAAGCCGGAATAGCTCCCTGGAAGGCGCTGGTGCCCTTTTATAATACCTGGTGCATCGTTGAAGCTACAAAAACAAAAAAATATTGGTTCTGGTTACAATTCATCCCTATTGCCGGTCAATTCATTACTATTTGGTTGACCATCATATTTGTGATGCATTTCAAAAAAGTGTCTGTGCCCGATCATGCGGCTACTGTATTCCTGCCATTCTTGTATTTTCCTTATCTAGGATTTTCCCCACAAGTAAAATGGCATGGGCCGGAGGCATTAAAACATTATCACAAACCGGTTTCCAGAGAATGGGTAGATGCTGCTGTTTTTGCGGTAGTTGCTGCAACCCTTATTCGTAGTTTTATTTTCGAGGCTTATGTTATTCCTACCGGAAGTATGGAGAAAACATTACTCGTCAATGACTTCCTTTTTGTCAATAAGATGTCATATGGTGCCCGCATTCCCAAAACCACGCTCTCTTTCCAAATTGATCATAATTTCATGCCCTTCAGTAAAACGGCCCCTTCTTATATTAAAGAGGTGCAAATTCCCTATAAACGACTGCCTGCACTTTCATCTATCCAGCGCAATGACGTAGTAGTGTTTAATTTTCCTGCCGGCGATACCATCATCAATGATGAAGACCATGGCAGTCTCGTACCTTATTACGATGTATTGAGAAATGAATTCAATGGAAACAGAGAAGCCTTGAATGAAAGGTATCCTGTACTGGTACATCCCATGGATAAAACAGATAACTACATCAAGCGCTGTGTTGGTGTTCCCGGTGATTTACTGGAAGTGAGGTCAGGTGTATTATATATAAACGGACAACCCGGATTTCAATCACCTTCATCTCAGACAGAATATCTGGTGCAGACAGATGGTAGTTCATTGTCGAGTGAATTCCTCCTCACTGAACTGGGTATCGACATCGATAATCCGAGAGATCAGATACGTTTCATGTCCGGTCAGACCAATATTTTCGTCATCAACATGACCCCCGCCGAGGCCGCCAAAGTGAAAGCACTCTCGAATGTAAATTCAGTTGCCCTGTATTCTGATAATATGGTGGGACAAACATTTCCCAACAACGAAGCATTGTATCCATGGACAGTCGACAATTTTGGTCCTTTGAGGATCCCACGCAAGGGCGATAAGGTAGAGCTGACTCCTGCTACTATAGATATCTATCGTCGCCTGATCACCACGTATGAACACAATCAATTGGATGAAAATAATGGCAAGTACATCATCAATGGAAAAGAGGTCACTTCTTACACAGTTCAGCTGAATTATTATTGGATGATGGGAGACAACCGTCACAGAAGTCAGGACAGCAGGTTTTGGGGTTTTGTGCCTGAAACTCATATTGTTGGCAAGGCATCCATGATATGGTTCAGCTATGAAAACGGACCTCGTTGGAAAAGAATTTTCTCTAGCATTCAATGATGTTGTAAAAAAAGCAGTCAGCTTATGATTCAAAAACTTTCATTTGAATACGAAGTCTATACATCTTCTGAACAACTTGCAACAGATGATGCAAAGCTTTTACAACAGGCAAGAGACATTACAGTTGCATCTTATGCTCCTTATTCTAAATTCCATGTAGGTGCTGCAGCATTGCTTACCAATGGTGAGATCATAACAGGTACTAACCAGGAAAATGCCAGTTATCCTGTATCTATTTGCGCTGAACGTGTTTTGCTTTCTGCACTTTCCTCCCGTTACCCCGGTACAGCCGTGATAACGATGGCCATAAGTTTTCATAATCATAAGAGTAAAAGCCACCACCACCCAATTTCTCCCTGTGGAATGTGCAGACAGGCTTTGGTAGAACACCAATTCCATTTTGGGCAGGTAATTCGGCTAATATTATCCGGTCAGGAAGGCGAGGTATACGTTATCAAAGATGCCTCTTCATTGCTGCCATTGGGTTTTTCGGCAGAAGACATGCAATAGCATTTCCCTTAATTAGAATAGCTTCTGCACACCCATAGTGATATTCAATTCATGCTGGAAGAGCCATTTTTTTCGCCAAATGCCACCGGCATATCCCGTAAATGAACGGTCACTTCCCAAAACTCTGTGACACGGAATCAAAATCATGATGTTATTTTTCCCATTGGCAGCAGCAACCGCTCGGGTTGCCTTAGAATCTCCTATGGCATCCGCCAATTGCTGATAGCTGATTGTCTTTCCAAAAGGGATGTTCAGTAATTCTTTCCATACAATTTCCTGAAATGCTGTACCGGATTGGAAAAGCGGTGTGTCAAATTGTTTCCGGATTCCCCTGAAATTTTCTATTAACTCTTCCGTTCACTGATGAATGACTTCTGTAACACCGGGCTCTCCGTGAAGCATGTCTTGCTGTTCATCCACAAATGCAACCTCGGTAATAAAAGTCTCCGTTCCACCAATTCTGATGAGACCTATAGGACTTTCATAATAGGTATAATATACTTCGGGCATCAGCCAATTTTTAGACCATTTTTCAACTGCTGATCGGGTCGCAATAAAACAACCTGACAACTTTCATCATACACACCCAGCACCAAACATTCACTCAAAAAGATGGCAATTTGTTTCTTGGGAAAATTAACCACAGCAATGATTTGACTGTTGATCAATTCTTCCCTGGAATAATGATGGGTTATTTGTGCCGATGATCGCAATATACCCACATCACCAAAATCGATCATCAGTTGATAAGCAGGTTTCTTTGCCTCCGGAAATGGTAACACTTCCAGAATAGTGCCTAGTCTGATGTCTATCTTTTCAAAATCTGACCAGCTGATCATGAGGAAAGATTGTTTTCTTCAGCGGGATTGTAGTATTCCAATTGATCTGCAAGCGATATGATTTCAGCGGCTCTTACCGGGTCATTTTTTTTGCGCTCGTAGAATTTAGATGTTTGATACAAAAGATGTAGAATACAAAATTCATTGGTTAGAGGGGTAAAGAAATCAGCTGTTGGTTCCAGTCTGAACCTCTTAAAGTATATATCTACATCATACTGAGAGAAGGGTTTTCCGGAACCCGGCTCCACATAGAATTGTATGGCTTCTCTGATGGGAGGATATTTCGGTTCGTAAAGAAGTCCGGTAGAATAAAAAGCCAACATATAGGTGTTAGGTAAATGGAGTAGCGAAGTTTTGATACCTAATTGTTGGCAAAGTGCATGATAAAGGATTCCATTGGTGATTGTATTGCCTTGTTTTGTTTCTATTACTTTTTGAATAAAATATTCATCTTCTTCACAGTTAGGTAATAGTGAGCCCTTCAACCCAAAAAAATCATAAATAATCTTTTTCAAAACTTTTGCCTGCTCCAATGGTGTCAGGAAGTTATTCAACTCAAGCCAGATGTTCTTTTTGAGTGTTTCTATCGTTTCAAAAAATGTCTCTTTACAGAGATCGGGTTGGTCATATTTTGCAGCCAGTAGGGCTCCGTCTAATAAATTGGTACATCCTTCTGCTTTCCACCTCTTCAGTTCAAGCCCTAATTCCATCAAACGCAGTTTCCTGATGATGATCTGAATACGTTCTTGTACGTTCTCATCCGGTTGATTCTCCCAAAGATGTTCGAGGTTCGGTATGATCGGTTGGCCATAAGCCATCAATTTGCCTACGACAGATTCATAGACCTCGGAGTCCGGATCATCAATCAATGACAATAAAGCATTTAATTCTTTAGTATCCTGCATGGGAAACAGGGGCTGTTTAACTAGCTATTAACGCATACGCACTGAAAAAGTATATTTTTTACCTCTTTTTTATGTGCTCAACCCCCATTTTATTATCCCCCAATGTGAATATGTTGTTGTGAGACAGGGTTTTTCTCAGTTAGTTTCCCTCATGTAGAGTCCAACATTGTGAATCCGGCAACAACTAATTTGCTCTTTTATCAGTATCATTGTAATAATTAAATTTAAAAGAATGTCTTCTTTCACTATACCCAAATTTCCCCAGGTTACCATAAACCTCCATACTGAACTCCGTCGCCGTGTTCAGGAATATTTTCAGCAGCGGGGACTCGAAGAAACGGGTACTCCCCATCTCTTCACCAAAGCGATACTGCTGATTGGCTGTCTTGTGGCAGTTTATGTGCATCTGTTGTTCTTTACCCCCGTCTGGTACCTCGCTTTATTGGAATGTGTGATCATGGGCGGACTCGTAGCAGCAATCGGTTTTAATGTGATGCACGATGGCAGCCACGGAAGCTTCAGTCAGAAAAAATGGGTCAATCGTCTCGCAGCATCTACTATCAGTCTATTAGGGGCCAATCACTTTATGTG
>DAIMYK010000098.1:0-6431 GCA_036734525.1 Sediminibacterium sp.
ATTACCTGCCTGAGGAACCAGACGAGTCAGGTCAGTAATGTTACGGCTGATGGTAGGGAGACTTCCAATCAAACGAGAATTGATGTTGGTAGCGGCACCTTTTCTGTCCTTGGAAATAAGGGCAGCACGCTTATTAGCAGTACCGGTTACAGTCACCTCTTTTAATTCAGTACTGAGATCGTTCAAGGTTACATCAATTACAGATGGGTCACCCAATTGCACTGTAATGTCGTTGATCACTTCTGTTTTCAAGCCTACATAAGTGATAGTAACTTTGTAAGGTCCACCTACACGTAAACCGGGTACCGTGTACTTTCCGGCAGAAGTGGAAACTGATTTGTACTTAGAACCAGATGGTTCGTGAAGAACTTCAATAGAAGCACCAGTCAAACCGGCCCCTTTTAAGTCTCTTACATAACCGGTTATGGTACCTGTGGTAACTTGTGCCATTGAGGTAGCTGACACGAGTAAAGCAGACAACCAAATGGTCAAATTTTTTACGATTCGCATAATTGCTAGTTTTAGAAATGCAAATATGCAGCTAAAATGCTGTTTTCAGTGCCTCCCGGGCGATTTAATGTTAAAATAATTTGCTTTTTGCCCCATTTTGTTAATTATTTGGTGATAATAATCCGGCATCCTACGAACAAAATCGGTTTTCTGCCAAAAACCAATTCGCATGAGCCCAGTCATATGATAAATATTATTATATATTCAAAATAGGGTTATTTTCAATCCCGGCTGAATCAACCATCTGGATGTCTGTCCCGTTCGAAATTGCCCAACTTCTTTCACCGGTTCCCGGAAAATTCTATCCGGATCGCATCGATATAGAGGTAAAAGGGAGTTTTCATCCCTAAAACCCAAAATTTCTATACCCGGATACCTGTCACCCGGCATTACCCATTTCCTGCCGGCTCCCCTAAAAAACAGGGCTGCCAGATTAAATAACTCCAGGGTAAACTTCACACTTCCCCTAATGCCCACCCTTTCCAATGAAAACTCTCGCTCTAACTTTACATCACACTGCCATCCAAATGGCAACTGTCCTCCATTTCTCTCAGCAAATTGTCCCCTCTTTTTTAAAAGATACGGCTGTGACTGTATCCACTGTTCCATGGCATCTGCCTGCTCCTGTGACCCAACGGGTCGTATTCCATTGTGGAAGGGAACCCAGACCATTTGTTGTATTTCCTCCCGGGTAGGCACATACATCAATTCATTGTATCCATTGCTGCCATTGTCCCTAACGATACTTCTGCCTGTATATACATAGCTGAACCTTTCTCCCGTTTGTCCGATCCACAATAAACTCATCATCCAGGAAGAGGACCTGGACTTTTTTTTTCCGCCTGTATGAAATGCGACTACCCATTTTTCATTGACTCCAAAATCACTACTGGACAAGTCAGGATCATTCCTGCCATTCACCGTTGCTGTTTGTTGCCAAACACTGCTAAACATACTTCCGGTTGCATCTCGTAATGAACGTGTGTTGTTATTGGTGTAACTCCATTCTATCTGCGCATTATCAGCAAAAGAGAAATCTCCACCTATTTTCAATAGGGTAGTTCCTGTTCCGGGGTTTTCAAGGCTGGATAGTAAGATCGATGCCTGATAAGGATGCATCTCCCCACCCGGCAGGAGTATAGAAGCATTTGCGACTGCTGAATACACCTTGCGTGAGCCTGCACCCGAGGAATATCTTTGGGTGGGCAAAAGATTAAGCTGCGTGAATTGTGGCTCTCGTAACTGTCGTGTAATCAGACATTCCGCATACCAGGTTCTTTTGTTCTCCTTTACCACCAACCTGCTGTGTAATCTAATCTGCGTCGGCGCACTTATTTGATCGGAAATTAAAAACAAAGGAATTTGATTGGGAACCGGCGAGCCGACAAATGCTCCGGTTTGTACTTTCCATTCAGGCATTAGCCGAATTGAACTGACTTGATTTCCTACACCCATGTAACCCTTTATCCTTTCTCCATTGTTGGCATACAATGAAGTTGGCCATACCAACGGAAGCCGGCCCGTTTGCCAGGCAATAGCAGTTTGCCAGCTCCATTGTGGATGCCATTTCCATTCGATGGCCAGTTTCGGACTAACAGACCAGTTGAATCCGGGTCTTCGCCCTGTCTTTACAATCGAAAGATGACGATGCGATAGGAACAAGGGTATAATTTCTTCATTGACATATCTGTTTTCAGGAACAGCGTCCAGGAACCAGGTTTGTTGTGTTCTCGCACCCAACCATAGGGTAATTTTTGGCGATAACCTGAGCCGGGCACTGACAAACGCTGCTGCATCCATCACCCGTACCCGGTCTCCATCCGGATTTAAATCTTGTAATGAGGATCTGCTTGTCCAGTAATTTCTTTGATAAAAAACCGGTGATCTGCGTCGTATAAAATCCCCCGGATCTCTGAAAACATAATACCCCAGCGATGCAGGCACAAATAGCTGTTGCAATGATCCATACATCATTTCTGCACCGGCACTCAATAAAAAATTTCCCAGCAATAGCTGGCTTTGTTTTCGAAGTAGCAGAATATTTTGTCGGGAACGATTCGCCATGCTATTTACATCGGTGCCGAAAAAAATAGCACCGGCTGCATCCAGCAACTTGACTGCAGGAAATGGATTCCCAATCGGTGCTCTTTCTTCCCCGGAACCCGTCCACTGCAGCAGCCATTGACCGGCTGAATTCTTTTGTCCGGTCTTTCTCCATTCAGCAGATAGATGGTAACTTCTGGATTGATTTTGATACCCATGATGAGAAAAATGGATTTCATCTATTTCATTCTCCGTAGGCTTTTTCAACAATGTTTCCAAGTATCTGGCAGTAATGATAAGTTGTTGATTGCTCTTTACATTGGCATCTATCCGCAGGAAAATTTTTTGTCCATTGGCGGTCTCCATTGCCTCATCGTATTGACCGGGGTCATAACCATATTCAGTGATTAAATGATTGCGAATGATGGGAAGTGTTTTTTTATTGATCACATCCCCCGGATACCCAGTGTGATTGATGAAATAAGGAACTTGTCTTTGTTGTCTCTCTGCATTGAAAAAATAGAACAACCGGTTTTTAACAATTGCTCCCTGTGTACTGACACCTGAGGTAGTTACCATAAATTTATCCGGATGCCATCCCGCTGCTTTTTCTGTTAGGGTTCGCCCCGCCAACTTAGCATCCTGAAAATGATAATACCCTGACTGGGAACTACGGTTACTTCCGCGTTTAGTCGTGGTATGAATGGCTGCACCGGTGAAATGTCCTTGCATAGCATCCATGGGAGTCGTTACCAGTCGGATGCTTTCAATGGCCTCCATGGATACAGGAGATACAACTGCTTGTCCGCAGTCGGTACCTGATGC
Source organism: Sediminibacterium sp. (assembly GCA_036734525.1). Lineage (GTDB taxonomy): Bacteria > Bacteroidota > Bacteroidia > Chitinophagales > Chitinophagaceae > Sediminibacterium. The sequence continues at coordinate 3,379 of DAIMYK010000098.1, forward strand.
AGCAATTCCAAAAACATCATGACTGACCATTCCATCTGTATAGTATGCATTGTACCTGTAGTTTTGTCCGGCTACTGAAATACTCCCTTCACCATTGGCTCCTGCTTTCACTTCCGGCAAAGTGCGCAACATTTCATGAAAATGTTTGGAGCCGGAAGCATAGCGATGGACTTGCTCCCCGCTTGCCGCGAAACCCAACGGTCCCTGATCAGTTTTATTTGACGGCATCTTGGAATACACTACTACTTCTTTTAAATTTCTATGATTTTCCCTCAATTTGACCTCCACCTGTATCACTTCTCCTATACCGATAGCAATCAATTCTGTTAGCATTCCTTTTCCCTGTAAGTGATGCGCTTCAATGCGATAACCATTTCCCGGGTGTAACCCGGTAAAAAGAAACTGTCCCTTGCTATTGCTAGCGGTAACATATTTTGTTGCGGTTGGTAAATGTGTTAAAGTAACAGTTGCCCCCATTCCAATGGCACCATCTTCCCATGTGACAATTCCTCCTAATTCTCCCCCGGCAGGTTGACCCCACAAACGCCCGCAACAACAAATGTTCAACAGCAATAGAAAGCAGCGATTCATGAGCAAATCAACCATCAGCGCAGCAAATTTTATCAGGTATTTGCCGTTTGTGGTATCCGTTTTTTCACGGTATTTTTCATCCGTTACTTTCCGGAAGAAAAATTCTTTCTCATTTTTCAAGCGTAACTTTGTCCCCTAATTAGTCAGTATGTTACACAGCATTGAATCGGCCATTGAAGATATTCGCCAGGGAAAACCGGTGATCGTGGTCGATGATGAAGACAGGGAGAACGAGGGGGATTTTATTGTTGCGGCAGAATTTGCCACACCTGAGATCATCAACTTTATGGTAAAAGAGTGCAGGGGATTGATCTGTGTTGCCCTTACAGAAGAACGTTGCGCTGCCCTTCAACTGTCTCCGATGGTAACATCCAACACTTCCTTGCACGAGACTGCCTTTACTGTTTCTGTCGATCTGATCAGTGATGATACCACTACAGGTATCTCTGCTCACGATCGTTCCAAAACAGTTATGGCTTTGGTGGATCCCACTACAAAACCCGAACAATTGGGCAGACCCGGACACATTTTTCCTTTGCGGGCTGTTTCGGGCGGGGTACTCAGAAGAGCCGGACATACAGAAGCTACAGTAGATTTAGCCCGTTTGGCAGGATTGCAGCCGGGTGGAGCATTGGTTGAAGTTATGAATGAAGATGGCAGTATGGCCCGCCTACCTCAACTACTGGAAATCGGACCGCGGGTGGGATTGAGAGTTATTTGCAGCAAAGCCCTGGATGATTATCGTCAGCTCACAGATTCACTGAGTGAAGAATTGGTTCGTGTAGATATGCCCACCCAATTTGGACATTTTACTTTGGTGGCATTTCGTGAATCACTGACCGGTGCTGAACACCTGGCACTGATCAAAGGCACCTGGGAAAAAGATGAGCCCGTTTTGACCCGGGTTCACAGCAGTTGTTTTACCGGAGATATTTTATCAAGTCTGCGTTGTGATTGCGGCGAACAATTGCACAATGCCATGCAGATGATCGAGAAAGAGGGAAAGGGAGTGGTCGTATACATGAACCAGGAGGGAAGGGGTATCGGTCTGATCAACAAACTAAAGGCCTACCAACTCCAGGAACAGGGATTGGACACTGTTGAAGCCAACCTGAAATTAGGCTTCGGTATGGATGACAGAAACTATGGTGTAGGGGCTCAGATCTTGAGATACCTGGGTGTTACCCGACTTAAATTATTGAGCAACAATCCCCGCAAACGCGCCGGATTGAAGGGTTATGGAATTGAGGTTACAGAAGTTTTGCCAATAGAGACTACCCCTAATAGTTATAACCTTCGTTACTTACAAACCAAACGGGATAAGCTGGGTCATGACATTTTGAATGACCGATAAAAGGGAACCGATAGTTTTTAGCCTTGCTTATCTTCTCTTTCTTTCTCCTTTTCATAGGCCTTAATGATGGCTTTCACCAGGCGGTGTCTCACCACATCTTCTTCGGTCAGATCAATATGGGCAATGCCATCAATCGATTTTAAGATGCGGGTAGATTTTTCCAAACCACTGCGCATGTTACGCGGAAGATCGACCTGAGTAGGGTCTCCGGTAATTATGGCTTTAGCATTGGCACCAATTCTAGTGAGGAACATTTTTAACTGCAGGTCATTGGTGTTCTGCGCTTCATCCAAAATGATGAATGCATTGTCGAGCGTTCTACCCCGCATGTAAGCAAGTGGTGCAATTTCAATGGTGCGTGTGCTCATATAATAGCCCAGCTTGTCCGCCGGAATCATATCATCCAAAGCATCATACAAGGGGCGCAGGTATGGATCGATCTTTTCTTTTAGATCACCCGGAAGACATCCTAAACTCTCCCCGGCTTCCACTGCAGGTCTTGTAAGAATGATTTTTTTCACCACCTTGTTCTTCAGGGCTCTCACAGCAAGTGCAACAGCTGTATAGGTTTTACCGGTACCCGCAGGTCCAATAGCAAAAACAATATCATTGCGGTCAACAGCCTGAACCATCTTTTTCTGGTTCTGTGTTCTTGCACGAACTGTTTTTCCGTTGGGTCCAAAAACCAGAATATCATTGGGATGGTGCTCAACGAAGTTGTCAACCGTTTCTGTATCGTCTCCCCCAAGAATCTGCTCAAAGTAATTCTCGCTCAGGTGTCCGTTTCTTTGCAGGTATTGAACGATCAAATCAATTTTTTCACGCGCTGCTTCTATTTGTTCAGGAGCACCGCTGATCTTGAGCTGTGTGCCGCGGGACAATATTTTCAGTAATGGAAACTTTTTTCGGAGGATATCAAGTTTGCCATTGTTGACGCCAAAAAATTCAATTGGATTTACTGTGTCGAGGTTGATGATGGTATCTGTCAATTTGCTTTTCTTTTGGATGGATAATCAGTCAATACTTTATTGACCTTGTCTTTCTAATTTAAACTCTAATTCCTCGGATTTACTAATTATTGTTATGCACAGATGTGGTATTAATTGGG
>DAIMYK010000099.1:0-6355 GCA_036734525.1 Sediminibacterium sp.
AAATCTCCAGTCCCGCAAGTAAGGTGGGTGTTGGAATACGCTGCCTTGTGAGAACTTGAAGCAAAAGGGGGCGAACAATTCTACATCAAATTGATAACAGTCTGTTGGTATCTGTAAAAAAACTATTCACCGGCAAATCCTACCTTTGTCCGCATCATGGAAATTACCGCCCAAACCGCCGCCGAATTAAGGCTGACAGAGGAAGAATTCAACTGTATTTGCGCTAAACTGAACCGAACCCCCAATTTTACTGAGCTATGCGCCTTTAGTGGAATGTGGAGTGAGCATTGTAGCTATAAGAATTCCATCCGTTGGCTGAAAACCCTTCCGCGAAGCGGAGGCAGAATGCTGGTAGCAGCAGGGGAAGAGAATGCCGGTCTCATGGATATGGGCAACGGATTTGGCGTAGTATTTAAAATTGAAAGTCATAACCACCCATCAGCTATCGAGCCGTTCCAGGGAGCAGCCACGGGAGTAGGGGGGATACAGCGCGATATTTTTACCATGGGGGCACGTCCCATCGCTTCTCTCAACAGTCTTCGCTTCGGAATACCTGAAGATAAAAAAACCCGTCGACTGCTCAGCGGAGTAGTGCATGGTATCGGTCATTACGGCAACTGTTTCGGCGTGCCAACCGTCGGTGGAGAAGTTTATTTCGATCCCTGCTACCATACCAACCCACTGGTGAATGCCATGAGTGTGGGAATTGTTCCAGTCAATAAAACAGTAAGCGCCATCGCCAAGGGTAAGGGCAATCCTGTATTTTTTGTTGGAAGTGCTACGGGCAAAGATGGTATTGGAGGTGCCTCTTTTGCATCTGCCAACATTACCGAGGAGAGTGCCGAAGAACTACCTGCAGTTCAGGTAGGAGACCCGTTCCAGGAGAAAAAATTACTCGAAGCCTGCCTTGAAGTAATTGAAACCGGTGCAGTGGTCGGTATGCAGGATATGGGGGCAGCCGGTATCATTTGTTCCACTGCTGAAATGAGTGCCAAAGGGGGTGTAGGAATGCACATCGATCTGGAAAAAGTACCCACCCGTCAAAAAAACACGAAAGCATGGGAACTTCACCTGAGCGAAAGGCATGAAAGAATGTTATTGGTATCAGAAAAAGGAAGAGAACAAGAAATCATACGTGTGTTCGAAAAGTGGGACCTGAGTTGCAATGAGATCGGCCATGTTACAGAAGATGGTGTGCTGAGATTTTATATGAATGGCCAACTGGAAGCTGCTATTCCGGCGCATGAATTGGTACTCGGTGGGGGTGCACCACAATACGAGCGTTCTTTTAAAGAGCCGGCTTACTTTGAAAAAATAAATGCATTTGACATAGAATCAGTTGATGATATAGCCGACCCGGTGTCTGCTGCCAGACAATTGAATCGTCTTCCCAATATTGCTTCCAAGAGATGGGTATATACCCAATATGACAGCATGGTAGGTGCAGCTACAGTTACAACCAATGCCCCATCAGATGCAGCAGTAGTAGTAGCCAAGGGCACCGGAAAATCATTGGCAATGACAGTCGATTGCAACAGCAGGTATGTCCATGCGAACCCACATGTCGGCGCAATGATCGCTGTGGCAGAAGCTGCCAGAAATATTGTTTGCAGCGGAGCAGAACCCATAGGTGTTACCAATTGCCTGAATTTTGGAAACCCCTACGATCCGGAAGTATATTATCAATTCGCTCATGCCATCCAGGGTATGGGGGCTGCGTGTCGCGCCTTCAATACAGCGGTAACAGGTTGCAACGTAAGTTTCTTCAACCAAAATCCGGATGGTCCGGTTTTTCCAACACCTACAATTGGAATGGTAGGCATACTGGAAGATATTTCTCATCATCTCACGCTTCACTTCAAACAGGCGGGTGATTTGATTTTTTTATTGGGTAAGACAGTGAATGATATTGCCTGTTCCGAGTATCTCTATCAAATCAAGAATGTATCATTTTCTCCTGCTCCTTATTTTAATCTGGAGGAAGAATTAGCAGTTCAGCATTTGGTGCGTGATGCTAACCAGAAAAAACTACTGCGCAGTGCACATGATCTCAGTGAAGGTGGATTGATCATCTCATTGCTCGAGGCCGGCTACCCGGGCACGATGGGTTTCAAAGTGAATGCCACACCATCCGGCATGCGCAATGATGCGTTTTGGTTGGGTGAGGCACAAGGACGCATTTTAGTAACTGTGGCGCCCGAGGCAAAAGATGCATTCATGCAAATGGCTGCGGAAAAAAGTATACCGTTACTGGAACTCGGTGTTGTTGGAGGAGATGAAGTCATTGTGAATGGAAAAAATTGGGGGAAGATAGCTGATTGGAAAAAAGACTATGATACTTCCTTAGAATCCATCATGCAAAGCAATGCGATATGAGTGCCGGCGCTGAATCAATATCCTCCTCCGGAGCCTGTATTGTTGTAACGGGTGCAGCAGGTTTCATCGGTTCATGTGTAGTAAAATGGCTCAATGAACATGGGTACACCCAACTCTTGTTGGTAGATGATTTTGGTGAGGAGGAAAAGCGCAGGAACTGGGAATCTACTCAGTTCATTCGCATCATAGAGCGTCAGTCTATCTTAGACAGGATTCATGATAATCCATTGAAGATTGACCTGATCATACATCTTGGGGCCCGCACAGATACCACCGAGTTTGATTATGCAGTGCATGAAGCCCTCAACCTGAAGTATTCTGAAGAGATCTGGCAGCTGGCTACCGAGAAACAGATTACTCTCATCTACTCTTCCACCGCCGCTACTTTTGGTGACGGATAAATTGTATATAGCGATGACCATGAACTTCCTGAAAAATTGCAACCCCTGAATCCTTATGGAATCAGTAAAAATGAATTTGATAAATGGGCCCTCCATCAAACGAAGGAGAGCAGTCCGCCTTATTGGACCGGCTTGAAGTTTTTTAATGTCTATGGTCCGAATGAATTCCACAAACAAAGAATGGCAAGTGTTATCTGGCATTCTGTTCTTCAGATAGAAAGAAAGGGATATGTACAATTGTTTCGCAGCCATCGGGAGGGATTTAAAGATGGGGAACAACTGCGTGATTTCATTTATGTGAAAGACATTGAAAAAGTAATTGGCTGGATGACAGAACAAATGTTGTCAAAAATTTGGGGAGCGGATAAAAATGGCTTGTACAATCTGGGTACCGGAAAAGCCAGAACTTTTAATGATCTGGTGGGTGCTTGTTTCAAGGCATTGCAGTTGCCAACCAAGATTGAATACATCGATATGCCGGAAGACATAAGGGACAAATATCAATACTTCACTGAAGCCGACATGCGCAAATTGAGGTCCGCCGGCTACTCTGACACCATGTACACACTGGAGGAAGGGGTAAGTGATTATGTTATCAACTACCTCCATCCGGTTCGATATCGTTAATTTTTTTTAATACCTGCATATGAGTTATCACCTAACAATAATAGGAGGGGGAAACCTGGGTTCCTCCATGGCCGAAGGATTACTAAATAGTAATTTCATCACCCCCCAACAACTCACCATCACCCGAAGAAATATCCAGGCAATTGCTTCATGGAAGGATAAAGGGGTAGAGATTAGTACCGATAATATTGCATCTGTTAAGAAGGCAGATTACATTGTTCTGGCTGTAAAACCCTTTCAAGTAAGGGAAATATTGCAGCAAATAAGCCCGGCAATCGATCCGGAACGCCATGTTGTAATCAGTGTGGTAACAGGAGTTTGGATCAACGAGTTAAGAGAGATCATGGGTGAAGGAAAAACAATACCCATTGTAAGAGCTATGCCAAATACTGCCATAGCAATCAAAGAAAGCATGACCTGTCTTTGTTCTGATGGTGCCAATGCGGAACAACTGGAATTCGTTTGTCATCTCTTCAACCAGCTGGGTAGAACTGTTTTGATCGAGGAGAAATTAATGGATGCTGCTACCGTATTGGGTGCCTGTGGAACCGCATTCGCAATGCGCTACATCCGTGCCAATATCCAGGGAGGAATTGAAATCGGTTTTAGTGCAGCAACTGCTTCCCTGATTGCTGCTCAAACTGTTAAGGGAGCCGCAGAATTACTGTTAAGCAGAAACACACATCCTGAGCAGGAAATCGATAAAGTAACAACACCCAAAGGTTGTACCATCGCCGGACTCAATGAAATGGAACATCGTGGCTTCAGTTCGTCGCTCATCAAAGGGATTGTAACCAGTTACAGGAAGATTCAGGATGATATGTAACAGTCCTTACAAGACTCCATGTAGGAGTTTGGGATTAGCTTAAGAGCGGCATCTTGTCAGGAACACTGTTGATTATAACCGTTCCTTGATGAATGCAATCGCCTTGACGTGGGCATCCGCGGTCGCAACTTTATCATAGGATGGGTTGCTGGGATTGGCAAATCCATGTCCCGCTTCATACATATGAAGTCGCAGGTTCTTCCCTGCCGAACGCATATCTTCTTCAAAACGCTTCACAACTTCGGGTGACGGACTTCTGTCCTTACTGCCAAAAATGCCTAACACATCACATTGCAGCGTTTTTAGTTTTTCCAGATTATTTTCCGGGCGACCATAATACATTACACAGCCTGCAGCCTGACTGCCGGCAAGTAAACTACTCTGTAAACTCCACATACCTCCAAAACACCATCCAATGGTAAAAATTCTTGCTTTACTTCCCGCGTATGCGATCCCACCACGAACTATGTTTTCCAGCCTGTCTCTTGTAGCAGACTGTACCAATTTCATGGCGCTATCGGGTGTGGATGCAACCTTGCCATCGTACATATCGAGCGCAAGCACATTCACATTACCCAATTCCTCCGCCAGTTCTTCGGCTTCCCGCAAGATGTTGTCATTCATGCCCCACCATTCTTGTATCACCAAAATCCAATTATTGCTGGATTGCTTGCTTTTTATTGCATATCCCATTGCAGTTGTCCCATCCGGTGCCTTGAACTGAACCCTTTCACCTTTAGGCTGTACCACTTTGTATTTGCGGGGTAGCGGATGCATAGCAGCGAAACCGGGTGCCATGGCTTCTTGTCTGAATTGCTCAGTTACTTCAGAAGCGAAGCAACTGACATAACAATCGGCCGACAGCAAGGGGGCTTTGTAATGGGCTGGCTGGTGACTGACCAACAAGGTGGAAAGCAAGAGAATAACTGCAAATGGGAACAATTTTTTCATGGTGTCGGTTTTTTTGATTGGCAAAATGTCAATCATAAAAGATGTACACGTTAAATTAACACTTTATTGGTGTAGAAAGCTGAATTTGCCGGTCATATTTTTTTGCTTCCGCTTTTTGGTTTAGGTTTGTGCGACCTCCGAAATATTCCACCTACGAACATTTCTTCCGGTCACCTCGTACACTTCCCGTGCTGTATTTTTTGGGGGCCTTGTGCCAATTTTGAGGAAGTAAATGTTGGATCATAAAAAGTAAGATTCAGGGAATTGTATAAACCATTGTATGGCTAAATATATTTTTGTTACAGGAGGAGTTACCAGCAGTCTCGGAAAGGGAATCATCGCCGCCTCTCTGGCTAAATTGCTTCAGTCCCGTGGCCTGCGCGTGACCATTCAGAAATTTGATCCCTACATCAATGTTGACCCCGGAACCCTGAATCCCTATGAGCATGGTGAGTGTTATGTAACTGAGGATGGAGCAGAAACAGACCTGGACCTAGGACACTACGAGCGGTTTTTGGGAATTTATACCAGCCAGGCAAACAATGTTACCACCGGCAGAATCTATCAAACTGTAATCAATAAAGAACGGGCAGGAGATTTTTTGGGAAAAACTGTTCAGGTAGTCCCTCACATCACTGATGAGATTAAGCGGAGAATGCGTTTACTGGGCGAGTCCGATCAGTATGATATCATTCTCACAGAGATTGGTGGTACCGTGGGTGACATTGAGAGTCTTCCTTTCATTGAAGCAGTTCGTCAGTTGCAATGGGAACTTCCCGAGCAGGACGTAATGGTTGTTCACCTTACATTGATACCTTATCTGAAAGCTGCGAAGGAACTCAAAACCAAGCCAACCCAGCACAGTGTTAAAATGCTATCTGAAACAGGCGTTCACCCCGATATCATTGTGTGCAGAACGGAAGAGCCACTCAACACTGATATCAAGCGAAAAATTGCTCTGTTCTGTAATGTTAAGCAGGAAGCAGTGATTGAGGCCATGGATGCTTCTACAATCTATGAAGTACCGCTTCTGATGCTTAGGGAGAAATTGGACCTGATTTGTCTTAAAAAATTACAGATCGCCGGTTACAAAGAGCCCGACCTGAATAAATGGATTGGCTTTCTCGATAAATTGAAATACCCACGCAGTAAAGTAACGGTAGGTTTGATAGGC
>DAIMYK010000100.1:0-6352 GCA_036734525.1 Sediminibacterium sp.
ATAACCCCCAATGTTTGCATGTGCTGTACAAGTTTCAACCGATATCTTAGATTTTTGATTTGTCCCCAAATGACCTGTTTCTGATCATGGGCAGGATATTTATCATGTAAATTTCTAACACGGCTGGATAAGGCAAGGAAACGATTGGTATAAGCGAGCATCACCAGACTAATAGCAGGAAACAGTAAAGCCGGTGTATTGATTGAAAGTTCCATGCTGCAAAATACAAAACAAATTCAAGCAGCGAATCAGGGCTTTACCTTTAACATAGGACGAACCTGCTGGATGGACATATTTTGCAACCGTGCATAGTACATCCCACTGGGAAGAATACCACTGTTAAATACTACAGTGTAAGTTCCGGCAGCATATTCTTTGTCAATTAGATTCGCTACTACCCGGCCGGATGCATCCATGACTTGAATGAGCGTATGACCACCTGCAGTCTTGAAAGTGATGACAGTTGATGTTGTAAACGGATTGGGATAATTGCTGATAAGCTGCTCACCGGAAAGATCAACAGGTTTTTTACAACCGATGGACTGTACCAATGGAAGTTGCTGGAAGTTCTTCAGCATGATTTGTTGCAGATCTTTGTCATCTACGCAGAGCCATTTGGAAAGTAGAGTTGCATATACACTGCGGAAATCGTATTGGAATGGGACGTTGTCACCAACTGCAGCATTGACAGGAACTTTGGGTGTATCTCCCAGTACACCACCCATCACATTTTTACCAAACAGAAACAATGGGGCGGCAGCACCATGATCTGTTCCGGTACTGGCATTGCTCTTCACTCGGCGACCAAACTCGGAAAAAGTCATTCCTATCACACGCTCATCAGCCCCCAACATGCGAAGATCATCCTGAAAAGCTTTGATGGCCTTGCTCACATTGCCCAGGAGGTTGGCATGAGTTCCCGTACTGGTATCGGTAGAGTTAACCTGAACCGCATGCGTGTCAAAACCACCATAACTCACCATATACACCCGGGTCTTTAATCCACCTGCTATCAATCTTGCAACGATTTTAAGCTGATCTGCCAATGGGTTGGGAGTCGGGTAGGCCCCCTGCTTGGTTACTTTGGCGGCAGCATTTTTTATAACGGTGGAATATTGCTGTGTTTGTTGAGAAACAGATCGGATATACGCTAATTCCTTTCCTGCGGGTGTATTGGGAACAGGATCTGCCACTCCATTGATAAGGTTATAAAAATTGGTTGCACTGCTGATACTCATACCCATGCTGACGGCAGGACCCTGGAATGTAAGCGAAGTGACCGATCCGATCTGAATAGCCAAAGGATCTGTCATACTGGAATTCGGATAGCCAATTGGGAAGTTCGGATACTCATAATTCAGGTACCTGCCTGCCCAACCACTGTTCACAATAGTGGAACTGTCACTGGCACTCATCCAAATATCCGTGGCACGAAAATGAGAAAAATTGGGTTGAGGATAGCCTACTGAGTGAACCACTTTCAATTGTCCCTGCTGATACAAATCAGCCATACCCGTCATCGCAGGATGCAGACCTGATTTACCATTGAGTGGCAGAACTTTTTCCTGCGGTATATAAATATTACTTCGGGCATTGACATAATTACTGAAATGCTCCAGCGGAATAACGGTGTTGAGTCCGTCATTGCCACCATTCAATTGAACAATCACCAAAACATGGTCTGTCTCTGTTACCGGCTGCAACAAGGAAGTCAATTCAGGTGAATCCATGCCGAATGCACGAAAAGAGAATCCATTCATGAAGGAAGGAAGCAATATTCCTGCCGGCAGGGTTTTCTGTAGAAAGTCTCTTCTTTTCATGGGTTACTGGCTGATAAATGAATTAACACAACTGGTATTCAGAAAGATTCATCAGGTATTTTAAAAGATCTCTCAACCGGGTCCTCACAAAACTGGTGTTGGCCGTATTGCCCGGCTGAGCAATATATAAGTTCCAGGCATCCGTCCAGTAATGATCCAAAGCCTGGCCGGCGAGAAGTATATCCCGCTTTAATTGATTCTTTGAAGCGGTTGAAATATCCAATCGGAATATCAGAGCAGTAATATCGCTGATGAGCTGGTTAGGATCTCCGGGAGCAGACAATTTTTTGGCCCATTCTGCAGCATCAATCACAATTTTAAATCCATTGAAAGTATAACCATTGACAACCATAACATCACTGAACTGATTTCGTTTCGGAAGGGTATCGCTATTGATCCATACCTCATAAAACATGGGCTCCTGATAATAAGCTTTCCATCCGCTCACATCCGGTGGGTCTCCGATCATTTGCTGCATATTCATGGCCGAGGAAAACAAGTAATTGAAATGTCCGTAGTTCGTTAAAAAATCACTTGCGGGTGGCAATGCCACACCAAATTCACGGCATAAGCCAACTACCAGGTCGATCGGACTTTTAATCTGACAGCCAATCGTGAGTGAATTGAAGAAATGTTCACTTTTCAGCAAGGCCTCCAGAACAGGCTTTATCTCATAGTTATTCTGAACAAAAATATTGGCAAGTGGCGTGATAATCGTTGCTTCAACAGTTGCATCTATATCATAATAAATGAACCAGCGATAAAGACGACGACATATATATTTACTGACTTCCTGCGTAGCAAAAATCATATTCAACAAGTCATCCAATTCCTGCTCTCCTGCTGCTGCAGTGGTTCTTCCTGCAATAACCGTATTGTTATAAAAGGAGGAGAATGATTTGGCAGTCTTGTCGTGACGGGCTATGTCGAAGAAAGCGGTTCCGGTGGTATTGTTGATGCGCCAACCTGTTAAAATGCGGGCAGCAGCTTTTACGTCATCTTCTGTGAATTTTGAATTTGGTCCCTTCCCACAACAAAAAAGTTCTTGCAATTCACGGGCATAATTTTCATCCGGTGCTGTTGCAGTATTTAATTGCCCGTTGAGATAGATCAACATTCCGGGATCTAAAGTAACCGCTCTAGTCAAAGTTTTGAAATTACCCAATGCCTGGGTTCGCAACAAATTATGGTGCCGATAGATCAAGATAGGATTGCCAATGGTATCGGTTTCTGTAGCGAAATGATTGTGCCAGAACAAAGTCATTTTTTCACGGATGCTTCTATCCTGATTAATCATATTACCTATCCACCATTTGCGGAATGAGCTGATGCGATTGAAATTCAAATTTCCATCTGCACCCAGATCATTTACCCAGGTCGTACCTGGTGCAATGTTGATATCCGGACGAAGTACATTGGTGCCCGGTGTGTAGTCTTTTACGGGGGGTGAGGGCAAGGGGGCGGCGGGATTCAGTAACTCGTTGATGGCCGAGCCAAAAGAAATCGAAGCAAAATAGTTAACATCTTCCGGCTTAGCCCCAAAAGTAGTTCGTTTCAATAAATGAATAACCTGAGTGCGGGACCACTCACCTGCATAAGGAGTCAGTCCCCCGCCAGGTGGTAAAAAGGATGGCTGTTTCTGCCTTTCCTGTTCGATTTCACCAACAGGAAGCACACTGGATAAAAATTTTCTTCGCAGCACGGGTTGGATTCTGAAAGTTTAAGATACCCAAATTAATTGACTTGCTGCCTGGTTAACGTAATAATAACATGTATAATTTATTTCATATACATATTTATAGGTCTATCAGATGCAGCGTTGGGCTGAAAAAAATGTCTATATTTAGGGTATCAACAGACCCTCATGACCGAGCAGGCCATTATTGCCGGATGTCTTGAAAATGCTGCAGCAGCGAAAAGGGAATTGTACAAACAGTATAGCCCGAAGATGCTTAGCATCTGTTACCGTTTCTCCCCCAATAGGGAGGATGCGGAAGACATGCTCCAGGAGGCGTTCATTAAAGTTTTTACCCACATACATACTTTTCAGAACAAAGGCTCTTTCGAGGGCTGGATCAGGAGAATCATAGTTCATACCTGCATCAATTTTCTGAAGAGGAATAAAAAATTCAATGACAACATTGAATTATCGGAAGCCGACATCATTCAGGTAAAGGAAGAGACCATACCTTCTCTGATGCAGGCAAAGCAGGTGGTGGAATGTATTCGTTTGTTGCCGGTAGGGTACAGAACTGTTTTGATTCTGTATGCAATAGAAGGATACAGTCACCGGGAAATTGGAGAAATGCTGGAGATTGGGGAAAGTACAAGTCGAAGTCAGTATACCCGCTCCAAAACAATGCTGGAGAGTATTTTGATAAAAAAGAGAATCCTTGATCAACCCTCTGCCGGAGAAGAACTTCCGTGGATGGCAACTGCTCAATGAAAGGAATAAAAACTGGAATGAGGAAAAAACAGTTACAGGACGAAACTTTCGAGGAGTTTTTACAGGAATCTGTAAAAGGCCATCGCATGTATCCCTCCGATCAGGTTTGGAACCGGATCAGAACGGATATACATGGTAACCGCTCCTGGCCTGCTTTAACTTTCATTTCATTGTTCATTATTTCAGCACTCACTATATCTACCCTGCTCAGCAATCGACCGAATGATCACCGACTGCCACTTACCCCATTCCAATCTATCCCTGCACCTGCAACAGCTACCCTACAGCAGGAACTAACGCCGGATGAAAAGAACAATACTTATCTCAGCAGTATTGCCCCCGATAAAATAACTCTTACTACAATTGCGGCTTTACAGTCTGTTCCTATGCCGGAGCAGAATTCACTGAAGCAACCACGAATCGATCAGACTCCGGTGATTGCTTATGAAAGAACACCTCTCCACCCCATAAAGGAATTTTCCAATACATCACTTCCAGCTACAGCACCAGGTTTTTCTTCCGCAGATTTCAATAGCAAGTCAGGGGAATCTGTTTTACTGGAAGGCATTTCAACTGATCTGGAAAATACAGCTACAATCAACAGCAATGAAGCATTGCATCAAATAGCAGCCGCCAAAGGAAATACTCAACAAACTGTTGATGACTTCTTCCGGGCATTCCCCTTCACCGGAAATGGAGCGGTTAAATCGAAAAGTTCACGTATTGGTTTTCAATATTTTGCTACATCATCGATTAGTTATCGTCGTCTAACCGATGCCAAACTAAAAGAGATCAATCTTTCCACCAATTCTGCCAACATCTCTTCCAATAATCTCCCCATCAGTAGCAGTGTTCCTGCGGGAGTGAACGATATTGTAAGGCATCGGCCAGCCGTGGGTTGGGAAATCGGCTTCAATGTTGTATATGCTATCAGCAGATCCCTCCAGCTAACGACAGGAGTTCAACTTAATTTACGCCGCTACGATATAGAAACCTTTGTATCGCGCACCCGGGATCTATCATCGCTGTCACTAATCAATAACAGGGGTATTGAAACAATGAGCTTCTATACACCTTACAACAACAACAATGGCTATAGATCGACTGTTCTGCACAATGACCTGTATCAGGTATCTGCCCCAGTCGGCATCCAGTGGAAGATGATAGAGGGGAAAAAGTGGGGTTTAACTGCAGAAGCATCTGTGCAACCCACCCTTTCATTGAAAGCCAATACCTGGCTGGTTTCTTCTGATTATAAACATTATACCGAGGGAAATGATCTGTTGCGCAAATGGAACATCAATTCTGCAGCAGGATTTCAAATTACCTATACAAGTAAAAAATCTGTATTGGGCGTAGGTCCCCAAATTCGCTATCAGCACCTTCCAACTTATTCAAATCTCTATCCCATCAAAGAGAACCTGATAGATTACGGCATTCGTCTGAGTATCACTCGCCCTTATCGAAAATAACCATCGGTTATATTGAGTTGCCCCTCATTTATTTTGAATAATTTTGCCACATGATTAAATGGCTATCTCTGCTGTTGTTTTTATTTTTCCTGATGTCCGGATGCAAACAAAAGTCCGGAAATCAAGCCGACCAATTGATCGGGGATACCGCTCATTTCTATCCTGTACAATTCTATCTGGAGGAACAAATTCGTGAAAATGATTTAAGGAACTTACCAAGAACAATGCGCTATTCCCTGAATGGTAAAAAGACGGAGACGCTTCTTTCCCGTGATTCCTTTCTACTCTTCACTCAATCATTTCTCGATTTGCTCCGGAATTTTTCAAAAAACAAATACCGTTTTAAAGAAACAGTAATGCACGATCTGAGCACTCAAAGCTATACACTCAGTTATCGTCCACTTCAGGCCAATTCAGATGAGATAGATTATCTCGATGTATTACTCAATGAAAAGACACAGTTGGTGAAAAGAATCGATATTCGCAGGAGCCAACAAGCGGAAGGAAAGACAATCAATGAACACTTTAGCTGGCGAACCGATAAGGGGTTTTTAATTACCCGTGCAACCGACCTGAAAGAAAGCACCCAAACTGAAGCGATCGATGTAAGCTGG
>DAIMYK010000101.1:0-6337 GCA_036734525.1 Sediminibacterium sp.
AATTACTTACAAATGCGCTTATTATATCATTTTCATTGATTAATAAACGCAAAAAACCGCAGGAAATGTGCAAAAACCGGCTGGCAATTATGAAACTGTCGAGATCTTAATCACATTGGTAGGTAAATGCTGAGCAACCGGGGTGCTTCCCGTGTTAACAACGACCTGACCGGGTGCAATGAAACCGCGCTCTTTTAAAATATCGATCTGGTCGTAAATGATTTCATCCAGACTAATTTCCTCGGCATAATAGAAGGCACGCACCCCCCAACTGAGACTCAGCTGGTTTACGAGAGATTTTTCCTTGGTGAAAATATAAAGAGGGGAGGAGGGGCGATAACTACTGAGCATAAATGCTGTATATCCACTCTGTGTCATTCCAATCAGGGCATTTGCCTCCACATCATTGGCAATTTTGCAGGCACTGTAACAAATGGCATCGCTGTGGAATGAAGGGGAGTGCGGCTGTGGCCGGAGATCTTCACCTCTGTTGTAACGATACTCTTTGCTTTCTACTTCAGAAATAATTTTGCGCATGGTCTTAACCACCAACGCAGGGTGCTGACCTGTAGCTGTTTCACCACTGAGCATTACGGCATCAGCGCCTTCCAATACAGCATTTGCTACGTCTGTTATTTCACTTCGATTTGGTTTAACCCGATCGATCATACTTTCCATCATCTGGGTTGCGACGATCACCGGCTTGGCACGGTGGATGCACTTACGAATCAATTCTTTTTGAATTAGCGGAATTTTTTCAACTGGCAATTCAACACCGAGGTCTCCTCTCGCTACCATGATTCCATCACTTTCCAAAATGATCTCCCGGATATTGACCAATGCCTCCGGTTTCTCAATTTTAGCGATGATCTTGGTTTTACTGGATTGCTCATTGAGCAGTCTTCGGAGGTAAGTTATGTCATCAACGCTGCGCACAAAACTCAAAGCTACCCAATCACATTGTTGACGGATAATGAAATCAAGATCTACCAGGTCTTTTTCGGTTAGAGCCGGAAGAGAAATCTTGGTATCCGGAAGATTGATTCCCTTTTTCGAGGATAAAATTCCTCCTAATGTCACAACAACTTTTACGTCACCATTGTCTTCAATGCTCACCACTTTCACTTCCAGCTTTCCATCATCGATAAGGATGATATTGCCTACTACAACATCCCCGGCCAGATTGGGGTAAGACACATAAATCTTTTCCAGTGTGCCGATGCATTTTTCATTGGTGAATGTCAGAACATCGCCGACTTTTACTTCCAGTGCATTGTTCGCGATTTCTCCAACACGGAGTTTGGGGCCCTGTAAATCAGCAAGGATTGCTATATTATAGGGTTCTGTCTTATTGATGTTCCGGATATGATCGATGATCGTCTGCTTATCCTCATGGCTACCATGTGAAAAATTAAGTCGAAAAACATTCACACCTGCTTTTACCAGTTCTAACAATTTTTCATAGGTATCACAGGAGGGGCCAACTGTTGCAACAATTTTAGTTCGGTGGTTAACATGGGCAACACCTGCTTCCTTGTCCATATCCTTGTGCAGGTACTTATCGAGATTCTTTGACATATTCTTGTTATAAATGATGCGGTTATTGTAGGTATATTGTTTTTAACTTGCCAGGATCTTAGCGATTTTAAACCATTCACTGGGTATGCGCTGTTTTGCCTTCACTGCTGTTTCCAATGGTATATAGTTCATTCGGTTGTTTTGGATACCAACCATTACATTGTGCTTTCCATTCAACAGGCATTCAACTGCGTGGTATCCCATTCGGGAAGCAATGAGCCGGTCGATACAAGTAGGCGATCCGCCACGCTGAATGTGACCCAGTATGCAAACTTTGGTGTCAGCATTGGGAAGACGTTGTTTGATGATTGTAGCGAGTTCATTGGCCCCTCCAAATTCATCACCCTCGGCAACTACAATCAGGTTCACCAGTTTTTTTCTTTTTTCCTTCTCAGAAAGTGAAGTGATTAATTCTTCAATATCCGTTTTGGTTTCGGGAATCAGAATATTCTCGGCACCGGTAGCGATACCGCTGTGCAGGGCAATATAACCCGCATCCCGACCCATCACTTCGACGATGAAAAGACGATCATGCGCATCAGCTGTATCACGAATTTTATCGATTGCATCTACAGCTGTGTTGACGGCCGTATCGAATCCAATGGTAAAATCTGTACCTGCAATGTCCTTATCAATGGTACCCGGCAACCCGATACAGGGAATGTCAAATTCATTGCTGAAAATCTGCGCACCGGTAAAACTTCCATCACCACCAATAATTACAAGCCCGTCGATACCATGTGACCGAAGATTATCATACGCTTTTTTCCTTCCCTCTTTTTCAAAAAATTCTTTGCTGCGGGCAGTCTTTAATATAGTACCTCCCCTTTGTATGATATTAGCAACAGAACGGGAAATCATCGGCTGGATATCATTTTCAATCATCCCATTGTAGCCGCGCATGATCCCAAACATTTCCAATCCATGATAAATACCTGTGCGGATAACCGCTCTAACAGCAGCATTCATTCCCGGAGAATCGCCCCCGGAGGTTAGAACACCAATTTTTGTGACTTTTTTTTCTGACATGTGTAACCCAATGTTGTTAAAGAGATATATGAATGAAATTAAGATATATGACTATTTTCATTCAAGCGGCTCAAAAATAAGCAATTGAAAGTTAAAACGCTGCTTTGTGAACAAGTAGCTTATCTCAAAATGAAATGTTCAACAAAAAATAACTTGCTTTTGCACTTAATCGAAATTAATAATCTCACTAACATTTGTTAGTCGTGCGATAGACCTTACCTTATAGATTATACAATTTCATTGTACTGCTCTGCATTGGGATAAAAGCAATAGTATGTATGCTGAAGTGGAATTCAGGCCTGAACCTGCCGGATTGGATCAACCCCTCGTAATGAACCATAGGTTGAAAGGATAGAGAACCGAACGAACATATCTTCGGAATACCATTAATCGCGCCGGGTAGTTTTTATGACCTCACTGTGCTCTCTTCGTCCGTAAGCGAACTGTTGCATCTGTTCTTTTGATTGCCAGACACTGAATGTGGCCTGTTTGAGCCAGGGAATTTCCCCGATGCCAACGGAAGTGATGAATCCGGGAGCACTTGCCATGATGGATGCGACGGGTGCGACCTGTTTCCAAAAAGCCAAAAGTTTGGTGGGCCTTATGGTTGCCCGTGTCAGAACAGCTATTTTACCTGTGAAATCTTGTTGTATTCCCCGGAAGTTTCCGAAAACTGCAGCACCATCCCAGGTGCCATGTCCCTCAACCGCTTTCAAAGTGATAACATATTTTTCACAGCGGAAAAAACGCCACCACTGTTGAAAGAAAACCGGAACAGCATCTTCTAAGCTGGCAGGATTGGCAGGAATTAGTAACAATGCCCATTGCCGGGCATCAGGAACAATATCAAATGTGCCATTCCTCCCACAACCCATTAATTTCCAAAAGGCGATTTTCCTATTGCCCCAAAGAAAAAATCGAAAGATAGCCATCGATAGGAGTCCTGCCCAAAATAACCATCTTGGATACCTTACTATAATGAGTTGACAGACCATAATGGCAGAAGTAAATAAAATCAGTTCAATGACTCTTCCAGCAAGATAACTTTTTCCAGGACTTCATCAAGCTGACTTCCCAGATCCTTGCAAAGTTGGCTATTGAGCAGGTATTCTTTTTCAAGTTCCTTGAAGCGTATCGGATCGGCATATACAGAAGGGTCACTCATGGCCTGCTCCAATTCTTTTTGTTTGGCAGTATGTTTTGCCAGCGTTTCCTCCAGTTGCTTCATTTTCTTTTGTTCGCGCTGCAAGTCTTTCTGTTTTTCTTTGAGTGCATGGTTGTTGCCGGTAGCGTTGGAGTCAACCGGTTGCTCTGCTTTTTTTTCCCGGCTTTTGTCTATGGTTTTTTCCTTACCGGCATTTTGTGAATTCTCCTGTTGCTGTTTTAGCATCCGTTCATTCCATTCCACCCACTCATGATATCCGCCCTTGAATTCAAGGATGCGGTTATTTTGAATTTCCCATATTTTATTGGCAGTTTTCGAAATGAAATAGCGATCATGGCTTACTAAAATGTAAGTACCCTCATAATGATTCAATGCCTCTGCCAGTAATTCCACTGAATGCATGTCCAGGTGGTTGGTGGGCTCATCGAGCATCATGAAGTTCGCTCTGCTCACAATGGTTTTTGCCAGGGCCACTCTTGCCTTTTCCCCACCGCTCAACACTTTGATTCTCTTATCGACGGCATCCCCACTGAATAAAAAAGAGCCCAGCAAACTCCGCAACTCCAGATCGGTCTTTTTACTACCACACATTTGCAATTCTTCCAGAACAGTATGCTGTAAATTGAGTGCTTCCAGCTGGTGCTGCGCATAAAAACTCTCTTCCACATTGTGTCCCCAGATACGTTCACCCTCGTGTGGTTCAATACCTGCAATCACCCGCAAAAGGGTTGACTTACCTTTTCCGTTGGCTCCAATCAAAGCAATCTTGTCTCCGCGTTCAATTTCAGCAGCTGCATCCTGCACGATTTGAATTGAGCCATACCGCTTTGAAATATTCTTCAATTGAACCAATACTTTTCCCGGCACTTTTTCTACCTGAAAATTTATTCTGATGTCGGGGCGCTCCAGTTTAACATCTTCAATGAGCTCGAGTTTGTCCAATCTTTTTTGCACACTCTGAGCCTGTGCTGCCTTGCTCGCTTTGGCCTTGAATCTTTCAATGAATCTTTCTTGCTGGCGAATGAAATCCTGCTGGTTCTCATACGCCGTTTGCTGCATTTCGATTCTTATGGCTTTTTCCTCTTCGTATTGGTTATAATTTCCGGTATAAATATGTAATTGTTGCTGATAGAGTTCTACAATTTTATTTACCATGCGGTTGAGGAAAAACTTATCATGGCTTACAATCACCACGCTTCCTTTGTAATGCAACAGGTATCTTTCCAACCACTCGATGGAAGGGAGGTCGAGGTGATTGGTCGGTTCATCCAACAGCAATACATCGGGTTGTTGTAAGATCATTTTCGCCAACAGCACCCGCATGCGCCATCCACCACTGAATTCCTGATAGGGTCTTACCAGGTCTTCATTGCTGAATCCCAGTCCATGCAAGACTTCTTCTGCCTTGTGGTGGATATTATATCCATCGAGTACATCCATTTCATGCAATGCATCGGTGTATTTGATGAGCATCTCTTCATTCTCCGGATTTTTTTCCAATTGAACTCCGAGTTCTTCAATTTCCTTTTCAAGTTCCATAACACGCTCAAATGCGCTCAAAGCCACACGGGTAATGGAATCTGTAGTTTGGAAACTAAGCAGATCCTGGTGCAAATATCCGAGAGTGGTGTCTTTGCTTTTTTCAACAGTACCTGCAGAGGGACTGTATTCTCCTACCAACAATTTGAGCAGGGTGGATTTTCCCGTTCCGTTATATCCGACCAGACCGATTCTCTCCCCCGGCTGTATATGCCAGGTGGCATCTTCCACAATTTTCCGTGCTCCGAATTCAAAGGTTAAGTTTTGTAACCCGATTAACATACCTGCAATTTTGGCTGCAAAGGTAATCAGTTCAGGGGCTTTATTGAATTCATTGTAATTTTAATCATGAAATACTTACTTATCGGGGCATTTTTAATTGTATTAGCCGGATGTGGCTCCCATTCCGATCAAACATCTAATTCGGTTTCCGGTGTAGCGCCAATTTCTGCAGATAGTTCTGCACCTATACCCAAAGCTTTATCGGGAATAGTAACATCCTACCTACAGATGAAGAACTTATTTCCGTCTTTATCAGATACCCGGCAGCTGAAAGCTTATGCCGGAGAAATGATGGTCTGGGCTGATAGTCTAACTAATTTAGCAGTGACGCTTCCTGCACCACTGAGTGACAGCATGCATATCTTATCAATGGCTATTTCAGATGAATTGAAAGGCTTGATGGAGGAGGGGGATAGGCAGGGACTTTCATTATCGTTTCAGATGACCGGCTTACAATTGTATGATTTGTTGCGTATGATGGCTTACAGAGGACGAAAGGTCTATAAGTTTCAGTCTTTGGCAGGGGGAGAAGGAGATGCTTCCTGGCTCGACATCACACCTGTTTCATCACACCCTTTCCGGGAATCCGGAGAACAGGTGAAAGCGGTAGATTCAATGTCCGTGACCGATATTATTTTGAAATAACAAAAAACCACAGTAATGTATCCATCGTTTTTTATAATTCAGCTTAAAATCAGAATGAAGTAGTCCGGAAAAAATCAGCTGTTGTAAGATCAAATACTG
>DAIMYK010000102.1:0-2762 GCA_036734525.1 Sediminibacterium sp.
GGGTCAATGGAAAAGGGTTTACTGCTAACCGGGGTGGTGTTTTTTGCAGCACTGTTGCTGGATTTCACGGGAGATTTTTCCAGTGAATCGAGCGATGGATTCTTATTAAAACAAGTAAGCAGCATCCAGGATGCTACACAGCGAGAACAAATAGAAGCACCGGTCAAATCTTTTGTCAATGCACTTCGCGAAGACAGAAAAGACCTTTTCCTGGGATCACTGCTGAGAAGTTTGGCATTTATCGTTGTAGCTGCCGGAATTAGCTGGCTCATGTTATAAGATAAACTCAAGCCGGTATTTGCTATTGGCGTTTTGGGATTCTTTGCTTTCATAGATGTAATGATGATTGATGTGAAATACTTCAACGCAGAAAATTTTCAGGACAAAGACGAATACAATTCAGTTTTTGAACCCACTCCCATTGACCAGGAGATACTAAAAGATACCGGTTATTTCAGGGTACTTGATCTCTCACCCGGCTTGTCTGCTGCCTTCAACAACGGAGCTATCTCAGCTTATTTCCACAAGTCCATCGGGGGCTATCACCCTGCCAAACTGAGCATTTATCAAGATCTGATAGAGAAACAATTGTACAATTACCCTGATTGTCGCCCTACCCTGAACATGCTCAATGCACGTTATATTATTTTACCACCCACGCAACAAGGGGAAACTGTATCGCTCCGACTGAACGATCAGGCACTCGGAGCTGCCTGGTTCGTCAATGAAGTGAAATCGCTCAAAACTCCTGCAGAGGTAATGACAGCACTCACCTATCTGCATCCGAAAGACACTGCCTTAGTTCTGGAAAAGGATAAAGGCCTTGTCAGTTCAATCACGGGAAGTTCAGATAGTACAGCCAGCATTACTTTGGTGAAAAATGACAACGATCGTATTACCTATACCAGTCGCTCAGCCTCTAACGGCTTCGGAGTTTTCAGTGAAATATACTATGAAGATGGCTGGGTTGCTACCATTGATGGAAAAGAATCGCCCATCATCAGGACCAATTATGTTTTGCGCGGACTGGTAATTCCGGCAGGTGAACACCGCATTGAATTTCAGTTTAAGCCAGCATCTTTCTATAAGAGCCAACAGGCAGGCATGGTATCATCGGTATTGATTTGGTTGTTGCTCATCATGGCAGCCTTCCAGGCAATCAAAAAGAATCGCTCCGGTGCAACTGCCTGATACGGGTCATTTGTTAGGAATTGTTTCCTATCGAATCTATCCTGCAGAAAATGGTGGGCAGCAAAGCATCTCCACTTTCTACGGAGAACTGTCAAAAAGAGTACATCTCTCTTTGCTTGTTTCCCGTGACAATGTTATAGAGCCCGAACAGCCTTTTGAAATCATTCCCCAGCTATATACGAAGTACCGAAGCTGGATGAATATATTTCTACTGTATCGACTCATCCGGCTCATTATAAATTAGTAGTACACCTGCATATTGGTGGATCATTCTTATTATGCCTGGCTGGCCTGGTTACTGAGGAGATTCACAGGGGTACCGTTCATCATTCGTTCCCATAACATCGAATCTCACCGATTCAGGGAACTTGGAAGGTGGTACTGGTCATGGTTTGAATGGTATGAAAAAAGAATTCACCAGCGTGCCAACTTCAATTGGTGGATCTGCAGAGAAGACCTCAAATATGCCATTAAACAATGGAAAATTAATTCCGAAAAATCTGCCGTTACTACCTACGGAACTCTTTTGCATAGCACCCCGGATAAAACGCAACGACAGGCCGGCAGAAAAAAAATTCTATCGGACTGGCAACTTGCTGAATCTGTTCGGCTGTTTTATTTCAATGGCTCTCTCGATTATCCTCCGAATACAGAGGCACTTCGTGTTATCATGTACGATCTGATTCCCCGATTGCGTCGATCAGCAATTGATTTTCGAATCATCATTACTGGTGCCGGTATGCCGGATGACTGGCACAAGCTGATGAGCAAGGAGAAGACAATCATTTTACCGGGGTTCCTTCCTGATATCAGTTTGTATTGGGAGGGAACAGATTGTTTTATTCATCCGGTTACGCGCGGTGCAGGCATCAAGACCAAATTGGTGGAAGCACTGGCACATGGCCTTCCCTGTGTAACAACACAGTCCGGTCTCAGGGGACTAGACCAGCCCGGATTCAGGAAAGTATTGTTGGCTGTATCCGATTATGATTGGCAAGCCTTTGCAGAACAAATGGTAGAAGCATCCGCCCCGGACAAACGATACAAGGTTCCTCTGGAGTTTTATCATCAATTCAGTCTCCAGAATATTGTTCATAGCGCCCTCTTATCTTTGCAGGAAGATGGTACCAGGTAATCCCAAGATATCAGTAGTGATTTGCACCTATAACCGGGCCCGTTATTTAACGGGTGCACTGGACAGTCTTTCCACCCAGACTGTAGGTGTGGAAAATTACGAGGTAATCATCGTGAACAATGCTTCCACTGACGATACGGCATTGGTATGTCAGAAGTATTTAACAGAACATCCGGAAGCACCCATCACCTATCTGGAAGAACATCAACAAGGGGCTTCCTTTGCACGCAATACAGGCGCAGCCATTGCAAAAGCACCCTTGCTTTGTTTCATGGATGATGATGCAGTAGCAAAAAATGATTATATAGAAAAGATTTTGGCGTTCTTTCATGAAGTCCCTGACGCAGGCGGCTTGGGAGGAAGAATAATTCCTCGCTATGTCCCCGCCGAACCTTTATGTATGAGTCACTATGTTTCTTCCCTCGTAGTTCACTTT
>DAIMYK010000102.1:2772-6322 GCA_036734525.1 Sediminibacterium sp.
TATAGCAATGAACGATCGCCTTTTAGTGGAGGAAAATAACCCCTGGAATCTAATATGATCATAAGAACTGATGATTATCGAGAGATTGGCGGATTCAGTTCTGCCCTACCGGGAGTAGTAGGAAACATCAGAATAGGTGGTGAAGGGAAGGATTTATTTTATCGATTGATGCAGTTAGGACGAGTCATATATTATGATCCCGAAGTTGTTGTAGAGCATGTAGTGGAAACCGAGAAACTAACACCTGCATACTTGTATCGTGTTGCCAGTGGTATTGGAAGAGGTGAGCGTGTAAGAATTGGAAAGAAAGGAAAGATGGCCTTCCTGTTCAAAACGCTGGAATACATATTCAAATTGGGAGCAGCTATAGTTTTAGGGATAGGTTACGCCCTACAAGGTCATCCTGCCAAAACAATGCCTGTCATTCAATTTAGAATAGACGCCCTGAAAGGATTATTCAATCAACCCTAAATCATGAAATACACCTGGTCCTATATTCGTGATCGCAAGATCAAAGGCACACTATCCCGCTGGTTTGGAATTAAATTCAAGCATCCCTCAGAAACTTCCAAAGTAAGGGGTATGGTACTTCCCTATTGCAAAGGAAGGGGTTGTGATGTTGGATTTGGTGGTGATAAAGTAGTAAAAACAGATTGCGACGGCATCGATTATCCTCAACCCTATGCGTATGCGGGTAATGACAAAGTAGATATTGCCTGTGATGTTATCAAGGAAGAGATACCGGTACCGGATAATACCTATGATTATGTTTATACCAGTCATCTTATTGAAGACTTTGCCGATACCTCTGATGCCCTGAAAAAATTTATCCGCATTCTACGCCCGGGCGGACATTTGATTCTTGTATTTCCCGATCAGCCGATGTATGAAAAGTATTGCAAAGAAATCAACCTGCCGATGAATCCCTACCATGTTCATGCAGACATGGGTTATGATTACATGAAGAGACAGCTGGACAGCCTCACGGGTATTCGCTACAGGGAAGTTTTCAGCAGCAATTGCGCCATTGACTACAATGTGGTGATGGTTCTTCAAATAGAGAAAGACTAAGCCCTATTCTTTGTTACGGGAAATCTTTATTCCCAGTGGAAGTAATAACCGATTGATACTTTTCATGATGCCCAGGGAGGAAGCAGGTTTCCTGGCATACAGACATGGCAGGTTGTGCATTTGATCGTACCCATTTTTTTGAACGAGTTGCTGGTATGAAGTCAACAACTTTTTCCATACGGGCAATGCAGCAAGTTCGAACCTGTTTTGGTGTCTGGACAAGATTTCAGGCTGTTGGAAGGAATAGCCACTTACATGTAGAAAAAGCAGGGGATAATGATCGTTCACACGAAAACCATGATCAGTTTCAATCAGGTTGCGTTCATGGATATTCCAATAGGCAACGTTGGCTCCGGGATGTTGAAAGATACCGGTTCCCGGAAAAAAAAGTGGAACCAGATTCAACCAGATCTGATCAACCCCCATCCCTTCGGCAAATTGATAGTGACATTCTGTTTGCATGTGTTGAGCCCACCAATGCAAAAAATCATCTGTTGCAGCAGATCGCTTCATAGCCATAAACCCTGCATTATATATTCCTGCCCGCAGAATATCTCTTTCGAGGGGAAGCCGGTTATTATCCGGTAGCGGACTTGTCAGGTGGGGTGTGATGAGCAGGTGATGCTGTTGCAATTGTTCTTCCACAACAGATAAAGAATGCAATACCCACATATCTGAATCAAGATAAAGTAGAATATCCGGGTATTCTCGGGCGAAAATAGCCTGCGCCATGAATGCCTTCATGGCACAATTCAATTCAATGACTGAGTAGCGTGCAGTGATATCTTCGAAATGAGGAATGTCCAGTGTATTGATCTCCCAGATGGAATGAGGTGCCAGAAAATCTTTACTAAATCGCCCTTCGATTTTGTCAACAAGACCAACAATAATGCGGTATTCCGGATGGAGTGCTGCGAAGGAATCGCACATGGTTTTGCAGTGTGCCAGGTGATTTGCAGAGCAGACCGTGTAAAGAATCTTTTTCATTTATTTTTTTTCAACCAGCAGAATGGTATTGAGGTAAAGGGTTTCAGACTTTGGCCAGAGAGGTTCGAACAACAGGAACCCCAGGTTTAGTCCGGGCACCACGATCTGTCTAATGATTTTTTTAAATAGCTCAAATCGGGAGAGCAGCCATACTTTGTGCAACCATTGGTCATTCAGGTAAACGATGAATAGTTGATGGAGGGTACTGATGAAGTGCCCATTTTTATCTGTTGTGATGATGGTGAAACCATTCCTGTTGAGAAGGTCATGCAGGGCAAAGCGGGTATACCGGGCATAGTCGGCAGGAACCTCATGTTCTTCCCAGGCAAAGGGGCAGGTCAGCAGCATTTTACCTCCCGGCTTCAGTACCCTGTTCAGTTCAGGGAGGATATCCGACAGATTAAAAATATGTTCGAAAACTTCGCTGGTAAAGATGGCATCGAAGGAAGCATCAGGAAAGGGCAATGTTTTTCCATCATAAAATACGTCAATGCTTTCCCGGGTATGGTCATGCCCTTCACCTGCATAATCTACGCCAACATATTCGCTGACACCGGTAAAAAGAGATTGATAGGGTTTGGCACCGCAGCCAAAATCGAGCAAACGACCGCTCAGTTCTCCACTGTATAGTTTAATTTTGTTGTATAGCCCCTTGCGGATGAAATACAACGGATGACGAAAGTTGGGATTGAAATCGTAGGGAACCATGCTGCAGGATGTAGCGGCAAATTAAAGTTTTTTCAGCCATGTTCAATCGGTGGAAGGATATTCTATATGATCTGACCGGACAAATTGCCCGTATGGGTGGTATTGAAGGTGGTATTGGAGGTGTTAATGCAGGTGGTTCAAAGCGGGCTTTGGTGGTAAGATTGGATGAGATTGGGGATTACATGTTATGGAGGCCTGTGATGCGTCATATGCTGTCTGCACAGGTACTGGAAGGAAAGGAAATTACTTTATGCGGCAATGCCAGTTGGCGAAGTTTGTATGAACAATTGGATAATGGATGTTTTCATCGGGTAATCTGGATCAATAAGCAACGATTTAAAAAGGACCTTAGGTACAGGTATCGCTTGTTGAGAGAAATTCATCTTGCCGGGTATGATATCGTCATCAATCCTACTTTTTCTAGAGACAAGCGCCATGATGATGCGGTCGTTCTTGCTGCAAAGGGGCGGCAGGTTTATGGCATGGTAGCAAATGAGGAAAATCTACGCAATTATGAAAAGGGGTATGACATTGGCATGTACCACCATTTATTTCGAGGACCCGAGGAAGCGGTGTTTGAACTACTACGCAATCGGCTATTTGCCGAATATGTTGTTGGCAGTAAGATGGATGACCTTGTTTGGCAAATTAAGGAAGGGCAACTTCCCCCTGTTTCTGTGATTTTGCCGAAAAATTACCTGGTTATTTTCCCGGGGTCCCGGAGTGCCAAGCGCATTTGGCCGGCACAATATTTCGCAGAAGTAGCCACCTATTGTCATCAGCA
>DAIMYK010000103.1:0-6291 GCA_036734525.1 Sediminibacterium sp.
AAAGCTATGTTGTTGCTTACCTTTTCCCGTAATATGAAGTGAATCGGACATAATAAATAGGGGTGCAGGAAATTAGTTTAAAATCAGCAAGCATTCAAATTTATTGTACTTGACGTGAAGAGTTTCGATGCCCGTGATATTTTTAAGGAGGAGGTGTCGATTTGCATGTTCCTGAGTTGTTGCAGTCGGGAAGATAAACTAACTTAGAGCTTCGTGAAAAGACTGTCAGCTTTCTGTTTGAGCCTTATTCTTCTTTCATGCCAAAAAGAGCAAGAGGCCGAGACATTTGCCTTGTTACCGCTGCAACAAGGAGTGAATGTAATGGAACAGGGTGCAAAAGGCGATGGGATTAGCGATGACGGACCAGCATTTGAAAAGGCGATGGTTCTAGCCAATTCCCGCAAACTACCGGTAGTGATTCCTGCAGGCAAATACAAGGCTACTATACAGATTGCGTTTGATGGGATTGAATTGGTGGGACAAGGACAGCCATCCGCAACTTTTAAGCATGGCTCTATCATCATCGGCTCCATCAATTGTAATAATAAAAAGAATATCAAGATCCAACATTTGGGAATTGATGCCAGTAATGCAGTTGTTTCTGCTGCACTCAGTTCAGGAGATGGTGAAGATTCGGTCGAACTAAATCATGAATACCTGCACATAAGTTTATTGGGTGGGTGTTATCAAAAATTCAATCACGGAATTCTTTGTCAGACTGGCAGAAGGATAACAATTCAAAATATATTAGTAAAAAATTTCTATCATGGAATTGCCCTTCGTTCGGGGTCAATCAGCATTGATAAAGTTGAAGCAATTTCCTGCGGCTTTACTTCAATCATCATAAAGTCTGCTGAAGGAAAAAATGCGATTACTTCAGATATCACTGTGAACAATGTGATCATATCAGGCAACGCAGATAATCCCTATGAACGGGGTGGGATGATTTTGATACAATCTTTTGATAAAAACAGTTTAACAGAAGAAATTGAAATCAATCGAGTATCCAGCCGATTTGGTGGTGTTTCATCATTATCGATTGATCAATCCAAAGGCACGGTCCGTCATGTTAAAATAAAAGATTTCAATTCATCCAATCAGGGGCACGATTCCGGAACAGCCTGTTACGATATCAACGGAGGCTCTGACATACTTCTTAGTAATTGCAGCAGTTACCAGGCAAGAGGAACCGGCTTTAGATGCTCCGGTACCACAGAAAAAGTACGTGTAGAACAATGCTACGAATCGGGCTCAGGTGTTAGACCCTGGTGGGGAAATTTCAGCTATCTGCAATTAAATGGACAAGAGATCATTAAATAATAGACCAGAGCAGACAGATTTAAATTATCTTAGAGTCTCAGAAATTTTACCATTTATTTAAAATCAGCAACCATGTTTTGTTCCAATTGCGGAAAGCAAATTGATGATAAAGCCGCCATTTGTATTCATTGTGGAGTTCCAACACCTAACTATAAATCACCTAGCGGAAGCGGCTTCCAGGTGATGGACGTTCCGGAAGGACGGTTTGACTGGCTTACAACATTATTACTTTGCTTTTTTCTGGGTGCCCTGGGAGTGCATAGTTTTTATACCAAAAAGACTGCCATAGGTGTTGCCCAGCTACTTACATTGGGTGGATGTGGTATATGGGCACTGGTAGACTTGATTATGATCATTGTAGGCAGTTTTAAAGACGGGAATGGGAATACGCTTTACAGGAAATAAATTTTCCTGATGCTGTTGACAGCTATGCTGATTGCATAAAACCAGCTGAAATGTCGATTGCAAAAACCAGCTATCCTGTATTTGCTTTTCCAACTGCTGACGAGTATGAATTATTATGACGGGTCTTATAGGAAGTAATGCAGACTCCCCGTTCAACAATTGCAAAAATCTACTGTAATTGAAAAAATCGGGATTGACAACTTTTCATCTATGCAGCGAAAAAGCATTCAGTATAAATCATACGAATACAAAAAAATAAATACCCAATGTGCAAGGTAAATGTCCATAACTTTTTGCTGTTGCTGGTTTTTCTAGTGGCAGGAATTGATTTTTCACAAGCACAAGAAAAAAAGCCAAAAGCCTCATTCCCCATTGGTGTATTTGATTCGGGAACCGGAGGTTTAACGGTTTTGGAAGCCCTTTTAACCATTGATGAGTTTAATAATCTTACAGGTGTTCCCGGAAAAGATGGCATACCCGATTTTCAACAGGAACATTTTCAATACCTGGCTGACCAGGCGAATATGCCCTATGGGAACTATGCTGCTGAGAATAAAACTCCTTTACTCAAGGAGCATATTCTCAAGAATATGCGATTCTTGTTAGGAAATTCCTTCCTCAGGCGGGAGAAAGAAAAATGGGAATTAATGCCAAAGGAATCAGCCAAAATGTTGGTATTGGCATGTAACACCGCAACTGCCTTTGCACTGACTGATATCCGCGACTTTTTAAAAGAAGACAATAGCGAGGTTACTGTAATTGGTGTCATTGATGCCGGGGTAAAAGCTGCATTGCAGCATCAAAGAGAGAAGGGGCGTGGAGCCATTGGTGTATTTGCTACTGCAGGAACAGTTGCCTCAAATGGTTATCCCAGAACATTGATCGAGATGTCGGCGAGAATAGGTATGCAGGAACCTGTCATTGTAAGTCAGGGAGGTGCCGGGCTTGCAGAGAGCATTGACAGGGACTGGAGTTATTATGTTGATACTGCAACAAGTTACAGGAAAGAATACAAGGGACCATCCATCAAAAACGCACAGTATAAAATCGATACGACCTTGCTATCCATTTACCGATTCAATCGAACCGGAAATAAACTATTGTGCGAATACGATGACAAGGGTGCCTGTCAGGATATACAATTGAATGATCCCGAAAATTATGTACGGTATCACCTGGTTAGTATGCTGGAAAAAATGAGGCAAAACAAAATGCTGCTTCCCATGAACACTTTGATTTTGGGGTGTACGCATTATCCATTCATGCGCCCAATCATACAGCAGGTATTGAGTGAGTTATACGATTATCAGGATGAACAGGGATACAGATACCGGGATTATCTCGCAAAAGAAGTAGCCTTAATAGATCCATCCTATGAAACTGCGAAGGAAGCGTATCTGGCTTTAAGAGAGAAGCAATTACAACACAATAGCAGCAAGCAACAGCAAGATTTATTTTTTATTACAATTCCCAATAAAGACCTGGCCGAGATCGAATTACAGGAAGATGGCTGGTTTACCTATGGATATAAATATGGGAGAAAAGCCGGTGAAAACAAGCAGTATGTTAAGTATGTGCCTTTTGACAGGGTAAATATTTCAGCTGCTACTTATCAACGCATACAACAGGCGCTACCAGCGGTGTTCAAAGATATTTCACGGATCGTAATCAATGCCGGTAAATAAACCGCAGCCTGATTAAATTTGAAGAATCAAATCTCTTAATGAGACTTTTGTTTACATTATTTAAAAGTTATTTGCTTTTCGGTATATGTCTGTTCTGGTTACATGTAGTATTTTAGCTTTCTGATATGAAAAAAACGATTCTCTTTTTGAGCATATTTTTATCGGCACTTTTCAAAGCAGATGCCCGACAAGATACCATTCCCTCCTTGCAAGAAGTGATAGTCAAAACTTCCAGAATGAATGCAAATGGAAAATTCATTCCCTTCTCGTACTCCATCCTTGATAGCAGCCAAATGGCGAGACAGAATGGACGAACGGTACCCGAATTATTGGATGGAACTGCGGGAGTATTCATACAAAAAACCAGTCATGGGGGCGGCTCTCCATTTGTTCGTGGGTTGACAGGGAACCAAAATCTGATTCTGATAGATGGCATCCGACTCAACAATGCCATATTTCGCTATGGCCCCAATCAATATGCAACGCTGATAGACCCTTTGACTGTTGAACGAATTGAAGTAATCAAGGGAACAGGATCAGTGCAATACGGTAGTGATGCCATGGGAGGCGTTATTAATATCATCACCCGTTCTCCGGAATTTTCGTCAGCACCCCGCTGGTCGGGCAATGTAAATGTAAGGTCAACCAGCAGCGGAATGGAAAGCAGTTTGCGTCCTCAACTGAATTACAGCAGCAGTCGCTTCGCCTTTCAGGTATCAGCTGGATACAGTGATTTTGGGGATTTACGGGGCGGGGATACAACCGGCTTTCAACGCCCATCCGGTTATCTGCAACAAACACTGGAAACAAAAGCCAAATGGGATGCCGGAAAAGGATGGCTGGTGACAGCAGGACTTCAAGGAGTTAAGCAACAAATGGTACCCCTCTTTCACAAATACCGCCTGGAAAATTTTAGGCAAAATTTCTCAGATCCACTCGAAAGAGGATTGCTTCATACCCAATTACAAAAAAATTTCCGCGGTAAAAAAATTCAACAATTTACTTTCCTATTCGCACATCAAAAATTGAATGAACAAAGAATAACACAGGCAGGAAATAGTTCAACTATATCTTTTGAAAATGACCGATTGAACAGTTACTCCCTTCAGTCAGAAGCTGTTTGGAAACTTTCCACCAATTGGAGCACCCGAATAGGAATTGAAGGGAACCATGATAAAGTATTTAGTACTAGAAATCAACTCAATACAGCCACAGGAACTTCGGTAGCACGCAGAGGTCTCTATCCGAATGGAGCAACATTTAGTCATGGAGCTATCTATAATTTGCACCAATTCCAAAAGGGAAAATGGCAAGCAGAAGGTGGCTTACGTTACCATTGGTACCAGATCCACCTCAATGAAACAACTCTGGGTAAGATATCAGTTAATCCCAACGCTTTGGTTTATCTCCTGGGCGGATCTTATTCTGTGAGCAGGAATTGGGTACTAGTTGGCAATCTCAGTTCCGGTTACCGTGCACCCAACATTGATGACATGGGAACCCTCGGTATCATTGATTTCAGGTATGAAGTGCCCTCTTACGGTTTGCAACCTGAAAAGACTCTCAACAAAGAAATGGGTGTCAGATTCCAATCGGGTGGTTGGAGATGGTCTGGGTCGTTTTTTCATTCCACTCTGTTCAACCTGATCAACCGCGTGAAGACAAATGAAGTGATCTCTGGCTACAATGTATACATCAAAGAAAACAATGAACGTGCTTTCATCAGGGGCTTTGAAATGGAATCCCGGTATCAATTGAATGCACATTTTAGCATCCACGGGATGATGACATATTTATTCGGACAGAACATCACCCGCAATGAACCGGTTCGAAGGATACCCCCATACAATGGAATGTTGAATTGTAATTACCGGATATCTGATTTTAATATTGGTTTAAACTGGGAAACAGCTGCAGCACAAAGCAGGTTGGCACAGGGAGATAAAGACGATAACAGAATTCCTTCAGGAGGTACACCCGGATTCAATGTATTCCACCTTTATGCAGGGGGGAAATGGAAACAAATTCAGTATCAATTTTTCCTCAATAATCTTACCAATAGCGATTACAGAAAACATGGTTCCGGTATTAACGGCATGGGAAGATCTGTTACGATTGCTCTCCGGTATGGATTTTAGCAATTGCAAAGTTGTAGCATTTAAGGTCTGCTGTACTTTTTAGCCATTTTGAGTGTGTGTTCTACAGATCGATTGTTGCCCCAACTCTGATGCCCCGGTATGACCCAAGCTGGTCGAGGAAACCTTTTTTTGACCCGCATCACAGAAGCTGCATATTCTTGCAGATTACCATCCTTTGTATTTCCCAAGGTGCTGTCGTCCGTGCTTTTAATCAGACAACCTCCATATAAAATTCTTTCCCGGGGAAACCAGACCACAATATTATCAAGTGTATGACCGGGGCCCGGATAAAACACTTCCATTTGCATGTCACCAACCATAAAAACAGTATCCCTATAGATTAAATTGTTTGCCCTTGGAAACCCCTTTTCAGCACTGATAGCATCGGTAGCTCTTGTTGAATATGTAGCCAGGCCGGCATTATTAAAGTAGTTAAGACCACCGGTTCTGTCTTCATGAAAATGGGTGGATATGCACATGATTGCCCCAAGACGATGTCGACTGACAATGGTATCGAGTAATACTTTGAATTGCGTTGTATCCCAGGGGGTATCAATTAGTATGATACCCGCAGTGCTTACCACATACAAACCATTGGCCGGAAACTTCTTGCCCTGGGAGGTATTAAATGTTGTGTAGACGTAAAAATTTTTCTGCAACTCTTTGATTTCTAACGGAGTCTGCGCACGAATGGTAGTCAAACTAACCAGTGTAATAACTACTAGATAAAACCGTAATGCATG
>DAIMYK010000104.1:0-6285 GCA_036734525.1 Sediminibacterium sp.
TCAATTCTTTCTCCGAATAATCTTGCTCCATAGGCGCACACGCTCTTCCTGCAGCGAAGGAGGAGAAAATCAGACACTCACTTCACATTCCACTCCTCAATGATAGCTGTATTTTGCCAATTGACACAAAAGCCGTAAGTTGACTTTCGTTCATTCAAAAAACACCATGCAGCAAAAAGGAATTTGGAAAGTAATCGGCGCCTCCAGCCTGGGTACCCTCATCGAATGGTACGATTTTTACATCTTTGGTAGTCTCGCCACCGTACTCGCCGGTCAGTTCTTCCCGAAAACCAATCCGACCGCCGCCCTGCTTTCCACCCTCGCAACCTTCGCTGCCGGCTTCCTCGTACGTCCCTTCGGCGCCAGCGTATTCGGCAGACTCGGTGACATCATCGGTCGCAAACATACCTTCCTGCTCACCCTCATCATCATGGGAGGCGCTACCTTCGCGATCGGTCTCATCCCCTCATTCGAATCCATCGGCTTCCTGGCACCCCTGCTGGTACTATTGCTGCGTTTGCTGCAAGGACTCGCACTGGGTGGTGAATACGGAGGCGCCGCTACCTATGTCGCCGAACACGCACCCGATCACCAACGGGGTTTCTATACCTCCTGGATTCAAACCACCGCTACCCTCGGACTCTTTGTTTCTCTGGGCGTTGTTCTCCTCACCCGTCACTCCCTCGATGCCAACGAAACCCGCTCCATCGCTAAATTCAACGAATGGGGCTGGCGCATCCCCTTCCTCCTCTCCATCTTCCTTGTCATCGTCTCCGTTTACATCCGTCTCAAAATGAAAGAGTCACCCCTCTTTCAACAAATCAAAGATGCCGGTCAACTCTCGGTCAACCCACTCAAAGAAAGCTTCGGTCACACCACCAACCTGAAAATGGTACTGCTGGCACTGTTCGGAGCAACCATGGGACAAGGCGTTGTATGGTACACCGGTCAGTTTTATGCACAGTCCTTCATCGAAAATGTCTGTAAAATAGATTTCGACCAATCCCGTACACTCCTCATCTGGGCTATCTTGTTCGCCACCCCCTTCTTCGTCGTCTTCGGTGCCTGGAGTGACCGCATCGGCAGAAAATGGATCATGCTGACTGGCATGTTGCTGGCAGTACTTACCTATCCTGTGTTGTTCAAAGGACTACTTCAATTATCCGATCTCAAGGGTCAGATTGAATTGGCAGACCTGAAACAAATCAAGAGAAACCTTGTGCCACTGCCCACAACAGGTGACACTCTAAGAACAGTAACACACCAGTATTTTTATGCATCCGGAGCAGTTCGCACGGAAGTGATCAAAGACACAGCGTACAGTGGCGGACTGAAAACAACACTGCATCCCGAAAAAAAATATACCATCCAACTGGGCAATGAAGCCTATTGGAAAATGGTACTCTTGGTGTTCATCATGATTCTCTATGTAACCATGGTATATGGTCCCATCGCTGCCTTCCTGGTGGAACTCTTCCCCACCCGCATCCGCTATACTTCCATGTCACTGCCCTATCACATCGGCAATGGTGTCTTTGGCGGCCTCACCCCCTTTATTGCCACTTTACTCACTACCATACAAACCGATGACAAACTCGCCGGACTTCAATATCCCATTATCATTTCCGGTGTATGTTTTGTCATTGGTGCACTCTATCTTTCCAATAAAGCCCCTCAGCACGCTACTTCCTAACCCTAACAACTATTCTATGAATTTAGTAAAGCGATATGCCGGCATTCTTTGGATAGCACTGGGACCGGTTGCCATTTATTTTCTCCTTAAAACCGCAGCTGCAGAAATACACCAAAAACCCGTCGCAGACACCTGGATCCAATGGGGAATATTTACGCTGGTAGCACTGCCCATCGCTGCAGGCATGGTTTTCTTCGGCATTTTGGCACTGCGGGGTGCCTATGATCACCTGCCCGAAGAATCGGATGCTCAAAGTTCAGGCGATTGATAATTTCACATTATTTTATCCCTGAATCTGTTTTCATCAGCGATGAATCAACGGTTCTGAGGTATTTTTGGCAATAATTCAATTTCATGTCGATACGCGTTGAGGGGATACAAAAACGTTATGGCAACCAACAGGCTGTTGGCAATGTATCCTTTGAATTGCAACGCGGTGAGATCGTCGGATTTTTAGGTCCCAACGGTGCCGGAAAAAGTACCACACTCAAAATGATTACGGGGTACGTACAACCCGATGCAGGCACCATCCAGGTGGAAGGATTGTCAGTGGCAGAGCATCCGCTGGAAGTGCGAAAAAAAATAGGTTATTTACCCGAAGCCAACCCCCTGTATTACGACATGTATGTTCGGGAATATCTGCAATTCATCGCCGGTGTTCATCACCTGCCGGCTCCGGAGAAAGCGATCAACCAGGTCATCGAAATGACCGGACTCACCCGCGAGGCACACAAAAGATGCGGTCAATTGTCCAAAGGGTACAAGCAACGGGTCGGACTGGCAGCGGCGCTGGTGCATAACCCGCCGGTATTGATATTAGACGAACCTACCAGCGGTCTCGACCCCAACCAGATCGTAGAAATCAGAGAAGTGATTCGCAAGCAAGGTGCCGACAAAACCATTTTATTTTCTTCTCATATTTTGCAGGAAGTGGAAGCCATTTGCGATCGGGTGATCATTCTCCACCAGGGAAAAGTAGTGGCCGATAACAGAATTCGCCAATTACAGCAGGAAGAAAACTCCGCACAGGTACTGGAAGTACAATTGAGGGAGGAAGTGGCAGAGCAGGAATGGCGGGAAGTGCCCGGTGTTCAGCAGTTAATTGCCATGGGCGGAGGCCGTTACCGCATCAGCACGCAAGATGCAGAACAACTCAGCAGGGCTTTGATGCAATGGACTGTTCAAAAAGGATATACGCTGTTGTCCTTCCAGCGGGAAGAATCATCACTCGAGGATGTATTTCGACAACTGACTTCACAGCAGCCGTAGACGTTACAAGCTAACAAAATCCGCATTTTACAAGGAAAATGGCCGTATTTTTCGCTAACCAGTTTCAATTAATTACCTTGCGGCACAAATAATTTTTATTCTGACCAACCAAAAATGAATATTCATGAGCTACATTATTGATGTACATGCAAGACAAGTATTGGATAGCCGGGGCAACCCCACAGTAGAAGCCGAAGTAGTAACCGACGAAGGTGTAGTGGGAAGAGCTGCTGTTCCCAGTGGTGCGAGCACCGGAATGCACGAGGCCGTTGAAATGCGCGATAACGATAAAAAGAAATATGCAGGCAAAGGAGTTTTGAATGCCGTGAAAAATGTGAATGAAAAAATTGCTCCTGTCCTGAATGGATACGATGTGACCCAACAGGCCGCCATCGATGGAGAAATGCTTGCACTCGATGGTACTCCCAACAAATCAAAACTGGGTGCCAATGCCATCCTGGCTGTAAGTCTGGCGGTTGCCCGCGCTGCAGCTGAAGAAGCTGATCTTCCTCTTTACAGATACATTGGTGGTACCAATGCCCGTACCCTGCCCATCCCCATGATGAACATTCTGAATGGCGGTGCGCATGCAGACAATAAAATAGATTTCCAGGAATTCATGATCATGCCGGTAGGCGCTAACTCCTTCAGTGAAGGACTCCGCTGGGGAGTTGAAATCTTTCATGTGCTGAAAAGTGTACTGAAGAAAAAAGGTTTTTCTACCAACGTAGGAGATGAAGGCGGCTTTGCTCCCAATATCCAAAGCAATGAAGAAGCCATCGAAACCGTATTGGAAGCCATCAGCGCAGCAGGCTACAAGACCGGATCACAGATAGCCATCGCCATGGATGCCGCCAACAGCGAACTATGGGATGCCAAGAAGAAAAAATATGTATTCCATAAGAGCAATGGAAAAATCCTCAGCAGCGATGAACTGGTGAAGTATTGGGAAAAATGGGTGAAGCAATATCCTATTATTTCCATCGAAGATGGCATGGCAGAAGATGACTGGAATGGCTGGAAAGCCTTGACACAGGCCGTTGGCAGCAAATGCCAGCTGGTGGGTGATGACCTTTTTGTAACCAATGTGGACCGCCTGAAGACAGGTATTGATAAAGGCATAGCCAATGGTTTGCTGGTGAAAGTGAACCAGATCGGAACACTCACCGAAACCATCAATGCAGTGACCATGGCACAGCACAATGGATATACGACCATCATGAGTCACCGCAGCGGTGAAACGGAAGATACCACCATCGCTGACCTCGCTGTGGCACTGAATTGTGGTCAAATTAAAACCGGCTCTGCTTCAAGAACAGATCGTATTGCCAAATACAACCAGCTCATTCGCATTGAAGAACAGTTGGGTGATACGGGTATCTATCCCAAGGGAAAGATTCGCTTTGGTAAATAAGCGAACTATTGCGATAAGTTTTTTATTGCGGGCTTTTTAACACCTGTGTATTTTTTTGCAGGGTACTGGCAATTGGTTTGTACTAACTTTGAATATTCTATTCCACCATGCAGCGCTATACCAGACTTCTTACCAATAAATACCTGCTCGCAGGTACCTTCTTCCTGGTATGGCTGTTGTTCTTCGACCAGCGTGATATCTTTCAGCAATTGCAGCGCCGAAAAGAACTCAAGGAACTGGAAGCTAAAAAAGCTTTTTATCAAAAAGAAATCGAGCAATCCGGACGTGCCCTTTCCGATTTGCAAAGCAATCCCGCGGCCATAGAAAAGTATGCACGGGAACGATATCTGATGAAGCGGGAGGGAGAAGACTTGTTCATTTTGGATGATTCTACTGCTCTGAATACTAAATAAGGCCAAAATTCGTTCACAGTTTTTAAGAACTCGTTATAACCTTTGTCTGCAATATCAGGGGCTGATTCTCCGTTCTAACCCGACGGCATTGATCCATGTCGGGCATGTATGAAGGAAATAACGGATGAAGATCTGATACTGTATATCTACAACGAGGCACCGCCTGTACTCAAAGCGTTGATAGAAAAAGAGTTGAACCAAAAAAAGGGAGTCATAGCGCAGCGCATGAATCAACTCAAAGGAACACTCCATCAATTGGAACTAAAGAAATTGCCCTCTCCTTCCCCGGCTTCGATTGAACAATTACAACAAAAAGCCGGGATTAAGACCACTTCGCGTAAAACAGGCAAGTAGAAATTTCCCTCTGATTATTCCTCCTGCGAATCGGTTATTTTTGCTGCATGAAGCTGGCAGACAGATACGCAAAAGCCCTTTCCTGGCTCGATGAACAATTTCCCATTGCTGAAACCGAATTGTCTTACGGCAATCCCTACGAATTGCTGGTAGCAGTTATTCTTTCCGCTCAATGCACCGACAAGCGGGTGAACATGGTAACACCGGCAATATTTAAAAAATATCCTACCCCGGTGCAACTAGCCGCCGGTACATTCGATGATGTGTTTGCTCTGATAAAAAGCATTTCCTATCCCAACAACAAAAGCAAACACCGGATCGTGATGGCACAATTGCTGATGGAGAAATTCAATGGCGAAGTTCCTCTGACTGTCGAGGATTTGGTACAACTGCCCGGGGTGGGAAGAAAAACCGCCAACGTTATTACCAGCGTCATCGACCGGCAACCCAACATGGCGGTAGATACCCATGTATTTCGCGTGAGCAAGCGCATCGGCCTGGTCAGCACAAAAGCAACCACCCCCCTGGCAGTAGAAAAACAACTGATTCAACACATTCCCCGTCACCTCGTACACAAAGCCCATCACTGGCTCATCCTGCACGGTCGCTACTTGTGCACGGCACGCAATCCGAAATGTGCTGCATGTGGATTACAAGATACCTGTAAGTTTTATCAGGCTGCCGCCAAAAAAGCTACAGCCAAAAAAAACGCTTCCCCCCAACCAACACCCCAAAGAAATGCTACAAAAAAAGCTGCTGTAAAAAAAGCAACTCTACCAAGAGTAAGTACCAAAAAGGCTGTTTCAAAAAAATCAACGCCAAAAAACAACTCTAATAAAGGGTAACCTCAATACCTTTTTTCCGCCAACAAAAAAACGAGTAGCTTTAAGCAACTCTATTTGTATGGCACTACTTCTTAGGAAAACATTCCTCCCCCTGCTTTTCAGCTTCGCTTTGATTTCAACCACTGCCGTAAAGCTTTCTGCTCAGTCCGGCAATTATGCAACGCCCTACTTTGCTGATAAGGACCGGGTGAAAAAATTGACGGCCTATTTTCCACTGATAGAAAAAATGTACCGCGAGTATGCTGAAAAGAATCATTTTCCGGGCTCTGCATTTGGAGTGGTCGCCAATGTCAAACT
>DAIMYK010000105.1:0-6263 GCA_036734525.1 Sediminibacterium sp.
CCATAGGATTGTTCAATTTATTGCTGGTAACCTGGATCGCCATTAAAGGTTGGCATTTTTAAACCAAGGATTGTATGTTTATTAAAGAATATATCAAAGAGGTTTATCACGGGGTTAGTTCTCTGGTGAAAGGCATGAAGAAAACCGGCTATTATTTCTTTCATCCTTCTGAAATCATCACCCAGCAATACCCCGATAACCGCCATGAACTCAAACTTCCGGAGAGATTTCGGGGAGAAGTGGTGATGGCACATGATGATAACAACGAACATGCATGTACCGGCTGCACAGCCTGCGAACTTGCTTGTCCGAACGGAACCATCAAGATCATCACAAAAATGGACGTAACACCAGAGGGCAAAAAGAAAAAAGCACTGGATACCTTTATCTACCACCTGGAACTCTGTACCATGTGCAATTTATGCATCGAGGCATGTCCTACAAGCGCCATACAAATGGCACAGACATTTGAACACAGTGTTTATGACCGTAATAAGCTGACCAAAAAGTTAAATCAACCTAATTCAAAAATCAGGGAGGGAGTAGAATGATGCCGGCATCTGCAATAGCATTTTATTTGATTTCAGCCTTTCTTCTGGTCACGGCATTTCTATCCGTTACCGGCAGGCAAATCTTCCGGTCAGCCATCTGGCTGTTGTTTTCTTTGTTGGGTGTGGCAGCCATGTATTTCTGGCTTGAACTTAATCTGTTGGCAGCCGTACAGATAGTGGTTTATGTCGGTGGTATTGTTGTATTGATCATTTTCTCTGTATTCCTTACACGTGGTTCGGGTCAGGAATTACCCACACTCAGAAGGTCCAGGCATTTTTTTGCTTTGCTGGCTGTTGTAAGTGGGTTCTTGTTTACTGCCTGGTGTCTCTGGTTATATGGATACCGACAAACCGCCCCCGATGCTGCCTTAGCAGACGTTCGTACCATCGGTAAACAAATGTTATCCGTTGAAAAGGGTGGCTATGCATTACCTTTTGAAATGGTGAGCATCTTACTGTTGGCAGCTATGGTAGCCTGTATCGCCATTGCAATGAAATTACCTGACTCCAATTCAACGAAAATAGAAAAGTAAAAAACACATGCAACACGTACCACTTTTGCATATTCTACTTGTCAGCACCGCCCTGTTCTTCATTGGCATGTATGGGATGTTCACCCGCAGGAATCTCATCACCGTTCTCATGTCTTTGGAACTCATGTTGAATAGCGTTAATATCAATCTTGCGGCTTTCCAGCGATACCTTTATCCTCAACAAACTGATGGAATCTTTCTCTCACTATTCATCATCATTATCGCTGCAGCGGAAGCTGCCATTGCCATTGCCATTATCATTCACCTCTATCGTACCTATCATTCTGTTGATGTGGAAGATGCAACTGAATTGAAATACTAATGATGCCGAATCTAAGTACCATATCGACAATATTGTTTCTGCCCCTCGTTAGTTTCCTGCTATTGGGTCTTACGAGCAGAAAATTGCCCAGATCGATTTCAGGTTGGATAGCTACCGCTATCATGCTTTGTTGTGCAGGGATATCCCTTTTGGTAGCGCTGGAATATTTTAAAGCTACACCCGGTTCAATTACATCAGATAAATACGAAACAATTTTTCGATTCCCCTGGTTGGTGTTCAACGAGAAGCTAAGTATAGACATAAGTCTGGTGGTCGATCCACTCACCATCATGATGCTGGTTGTTGTAACTTTTGTCTCAGCGATGGTGCATATTTTTAGTCTTTCTTACATGAAGGGTGAGGAGCGTTATACTACTTACTTTGCTTTCTTGGGGCTATTTACATTTTCGATGTTGGGACTGGTTTTGGCAGGAAATTTATTTCAGATATATATCTGCTGGGAATTGGTGGGTGTATCCTCCTTCTTACTCATCGGGTATTACTTTACAAAACCTTCTGCCATTGCTGCTGCTAAGAAGGCATTTATTGTAACCCGATTTGCTGACCTGGGATTCCTTATTGGCATACTGGTGCTATCCTATTATGGTGAGTCCTTGGATATAGCCACTTTGCTGCAGCGACTGGGAAATCCGGCGGACGGGAGATTTCAAACTGCATCCGCTACAGGATTCCTGGGACTCAGTGCACTTACCTGGGGTCTCCTATTGGTATTTGTAGGCGGTGCCGGCAAGTCTGCCATGTTCCCTTTGCATATCTGGCTGCCGGATGCTATGGAAGGTCCAACACCGGTTTCTGCTCTGATTCACGCTGCTACCATGGTAGTCGCCGGCGTATTTCTTGTAGCTAGGCTTTTTGGCATGTTCATCTTATCGCCTGATGTGATGTCGGCGATAACTTTTATCGGACTTTTCTCTGCGTGTTTTGCTGCCATTATTGCCTGTACCCAAACTGACATCAAAAGAGTATTGGCGTATTCAACCATGTCCCAAATCGGATACATGATGTTTTCACTTGGAATCGCCAACAGCGGTGATCATTACCTCGGATATACTGCTTCTTTGTTCCACCTTTTTACCCATGCCTTCTTTAAATCATTGTTGTTTCTCGGTGCAGGTGCAGTGATACATCTGGTACACAGCAATGAGCTAGATAAAATGGGTGGATTGCGTAAGCACCTCCCATTGGTTCATCTGTCATTTCTTATTGCGTGTCTTGCTATCGCCGGTGTATTTCCGTTAGCTGGATTTTACAGCAAAGAAGAGATACTACTGGCTGCCTTCAGTGCCAACCGTATCGTATTCGGTGTGGCATTGCTCACTGCAGGGTTGACGGCTTTTTACATGTTCCGGCTTTATTTCCTCGTATTCTGGGGAAAGCCTGCTGAAGTTCCTTCACACCACCATGGTTCCTGGCTCATGTCACTGCCCCTACTGCTACTTACCCTATGTACTGTTGTTGCGGGTTGGCTACCCTTTGGTACCCACATTTCTTTTGGCGGAAGTCCCCATCATTCTTCCATCAACTGGCTTTTTTCAATCGCACCTCTGGGAATATCTGCAATGGGAATCGGAATTGCATTTGGAAAGTACGCTAGAGCGGATAGGGCTTCCACTTCACCTGATACAAAACAAAATTGGTTCTATCGCGCTGCATTGAAAAAGTTTTATATCGATGAAGTATATCTCTGGATTACACATTCTATTCTAACTCCATTGGTAGCCCGTCCCTTCGCATGGTTTGATCGAAACATTGTAGATGGTTTGTTTCATGCAGTAGCTGATGG
The DNA here is from genome assembly GCA_036734525.1 of Sediminibacterium sp. GTDB lineage: Bacteria > Bacteroidota > Bacteroidia > Chitinophagales > Chitinophagaceae > Sediminibacterium. The sequence continues at coordinate 3,211 of DAIMYK010000105.1, forward strand.
GGTGGTAAGTTGTTATTATTTTTTCCGGAGAATGCAGTCCGGAAAAATCCAGGATTATTTGCTGTACTTCATGGGTGGACTTGCAGCATGGATGATATTCTTTTTCTATTTGTGGAAATAACTATGGAAATAAAATAAACAAATGAATCTATTGCAATTATTAGCTGTACCACTGGTGACCTGTTTGTTGATAGCAGGAACTCCGCGTGCTGTTTACAACAGACTCATCGCCCTGGCGGGTGCGGCTGTGCAATTATTCTTAGTTATACTATTGGTTCGTGAATTTATTACTGCGAGAATCGATCACCCCACTGAGGTTTATTTTGCTCAGCAATTTCAATGGTTCCCGACATGGGGTATTCAGTTTCAGGTGGGTATCGATGGCATCTCTCTTTCTATGATGTTGCTTACGGCTCTGGTAGTGTTGGCCGGAGTATTGGTTTCCTGGAAACAGGAAAACATGAGCAGAGAGTTTTTCTTTCTTTTGATCTTACTCAGCCTTGGTGCCTATGGTTTTTTTATGTCCAGGGATATTTTTACCCTCTTCTTCTTTCTCGAATTAGCTGTTTTGCCTAAGTTTCTTTTGATAGGTATCTGGGGAAGTGGACGAAAAGAATACAGTGCCATGAAACTGGCTCTCATGTTGATGGCTGGTTCCGCATTTGTTTTTATAGGACTCGCTGCTATTTATCATCAGGCACATAGTTTTGATCTTGCAGTTCTGGCACGGTATTCATTTCCGGTATCTTTTCAATATCTTTTCTTTCCCTTTTTATTTTTGGGTTTTGGTTTTTTTGCTGCCTTGTTTCCTTTTCATACCTGGGTACCTGATGGACATGCTTCCGCACCAACTGCAGCTTCCATGTTTCTGGCAGGAATATCCATGAAACTGGGTGGCTATGGTTGTCTCCGCGTAGCTTCATTTCTGATGCCCGATGCCGCTCATTACTATGGCCCAGCTATTATAGCGCTTTCAACAATCGCCATTTTTTATGGTGCCTTTGTTACACTGATGCAGACAGATCTTAAGTACATGAATGCCTATTCTTCTGTCAGTCACTGCGGATTTGTAATGCTCGGAATTGGCGTCTTTAATGTTACATCTGTTAATGGTGCAGTTTTACAAATGATCTCCCATGGACTCATGACTGCTCTGTTCTTCGCTGCCATTGGCATGATCTACGAAAGAACCCATACCCGACAGGTGAATGAATTAGGAGGACTGCTTAATAATATGCCCATAATCAGTACTGTATTCATTTTAGCAGGTTTGTGTTCTCTTGGATTGCCCGGTATGAGTGGATTCGTTGCTGAAATGACCGTTTTTACCGGCGCATGGGAAAATACATCGACTTGGGTTCGCCTTGCAACTATACTTTCTTGTGCCTCCATTGTTGTGACCGCAGTCTATATATTAAGAGCTGCCGGAAAAGCAGTTATGGGTCCGCTCAGAGCCTCCTGGCAGGAACTAACAGACGCTGCTTGGCAAGAACAACTGGCGGCAGGATTATTATTGTTGGGAATCTTTGTGATGGGACTGGCACCTTTTTTACTACAGTATCTGACAGGTAGTGAGGCTGAGGGGCTCGTCAGGTCAGCATCCAACCAACTGACCAATAAATAAATGGGTATGCAACTGAATGATTGGCTGATATTAAAACAGGAATTGCTGCTGGTAGCCATGATATTGGGTATTCTGGTAGTATGGTTGTGGAAAGAACCCTCCAATGAAGCATGGATCAATGGCATGAATTTGTTGTTGTTCTTTAATATAATAGGTGGATTGTGGGATTTCAATTATGGAACACTTTTCGGCGGAAGTTTTGTTGCTAGTCCGCTGATATTGGCAGAGAAAACAATACTTAATCTGGCAGTTTGGATCATCGCCTTGTTTTCTTATGACTGGTGTAGGAAGGCCAACAATTTAGCAGAATTTTATTTGTTGCTGCTCACCTCCCTGTTAGGTATGTTTCTGATGCTGTCTTCAAGAAACCTGCTACTGTTTTTTCTCGGTCTGGAAATGTCCTCCCTTCCCCTTGCCGCAGCTGCCGGATTTGATTTTGGAAAAAGGCATTCGCCGGAAGCTGCCATGAAATTGGTCATCTCCTCTGCCTTTTCCTCCGCCTTGCTTTTAATGGGTATTTCCTGGTTGTATGGATTAACCGGCACATTGGATTTCGAAGGTTTGATGTCACATATAGGACATTCGCCTCTTTCCATTATGGCCTTTCTGCTTATATTATCTGGTTTCGCGTTTAAGATATCAGCAGTTCCCTTCCATTTGTGGACAGCCGATGTTTATCAGGGTGCCCCCACCACTGTAACAGCATTTCTTTCCGTTGTTTCTAAATCTGCCATATTCATGGTGATGATACCTTTTTTGTACCAAACTTTCGAAGAGAAGATTGATGTCTGGTATCCCGGGTTGATAATTCTGGCACTGGCTTCCATATTGATTGCCAATTTTTTTGCTATCCGGCAGTTAAACCTGAAAAGACTTCTCGCCTTCTCTTCCATTGCTCAGGTAGGTTTTCTTTTGATCGGTCTGTCTGCACATACCCGGGAAGGCGCCACTTCTGTTCTCTATTTCCTTTTGATTTATCTTTTCTCCAATTTGGCAGCCTTTGGTGTTGTATCGGTTCTTTCCGCACAATACGGCAAGGAAGATATTTCAGATCTTTCAGGAATGTACCGAACGCATCCGTTTCTGTCATGGATGTTAACTATTGCCTTGTTTTCACTGGCAGGTATTCCGCCCACGGCTGGTTTTTTCGGGAAATTTTTTCTGCTTCTCTCCGGATCATCCCGTGGAAATTATTGGATAATTGGAATTGCTGCAGCTAATATGGTCATTTCACTTTATTATTATTTGCGCGTAGTGAAAACAATGTTCATGAACCAACCCGTTCAGCCATTACCCCATTATCCACTTTCTTTTTCTGTTAAATTTGCATTGCTTTTTTGTACGGTAGGGATACTGATAGTTGGTTTTATGGGATTTTTCTATGAGCACTTGTTTCAATTGCTGAATGGAATAAACTAAACTGAATATG
>DAIMYK010000106.1:0-6204 GCA_036734525.1 Sediminibacterium sp.
GGGGTCGTCGGGCACCTTACCTTGTCGGTGCAATTGCAATAGCCTTAGGTAAACCTGGTTCTCAATCAGCGTAACCTGAAGATCCAGTCCGGCCAAAAAATTATCGGCTGCCTCCTTCTTTCCTGCCCGTAACAATGCCAGATAATACCAGTTGGCAGTGGCAATGTACATGTCCGGATTGCGCGATACCGCTAAACAAGCTTTGTACGATTCAATTGCCCGCTCAAAATCTCCTTTGAGATAATGGGCAAGACCAAGATGATACCAGATGTAAGATTGCAAAGAGCTGGTGGGAATGTTTAGATAATTGGGCATGCCATCGGGCTCCACCTCATCCGGAAGTCCGGTAGTCAATGCCGCCGCCCGCTCAAAATCATAAATGGCCTTGTCGAAACACCGCAATGTAATATACCGGTGCCCCCGATGACGGTAAGGCGCTGCAGCACCCGGATGTAGCTCCATGGCCCTGGTAAAAAAATCGAGAGACTGGTAATAGTTCCCCAAATAAGCCGTGCGCCTTCCTGCCCATACAAGTGCATCCAGATCTTTGGGATTGGATTCCAATCGCTTAAGCGCAGCATTGAGATCGGCCTCCATTTTTTGCTTTGATTGCGCCGAAACCACCGGCATAGGATGCCCCCCACTTAACCAACAGGTCTGTTGAGCATAAATAGGATTTGAACTCAAAACAACAAAAAGCAATAAAGGGTAACATTTCAATAACATAGCAATCAATCTTATTAGAATACAATTTATGACCTTTTCCTTTCTTCCGGAAAAACACTAACTTGAGGTACGATTTGTACATCGTCTCTCTAGCCCCCTCTTATTTGCCGTATTTATCTCCTCAATAATCAGCAAAGCGGAGCGGACCATCTGTTCACGAAAATCTCTTTATGACAAAAAAATCAGTGTCACCCAAAATGATGGTAACCTCTGAAATAGGTACACTCCGTCGTTTATTGGTGCATAGTCCGGACAGCGGACTCGGCAAAGTGGTTCCATCAAAAGCGCAGGACTGGCTCTTCGAAGATATTGTTCACCTCGATACCATTCGCAAAGAAGAATACGACTATTATACCAAACTCTTGCTGTACTTCCTTGACCCCGAAAAAATCAAAGGAAAGCTGAACAAAATCGATGACCCCGCTCGTCGTAGAAATTTTTACAAACCCGGACACAAAGATTTTTATAAAAGCGACAAAGTAGTTGAGTTGCAATGGCTACTGGAAGAGATCCTGCAACAGCAGCAAACTAAATTGGAATTAATTGCCTCCGTATGTGCACTGGAGGGCGTTTCTTATCTGGAACAACAAAATTTACGGGAACTTCTTCCCTCGAAACTAGCCAAACTCTTTATCAGCGGAAGTTATGATGACAACCAACTGCTGTTTGCACCGATTCCTAACTTCATCTTCACACGGGATATCGGCATTGTCATCAAAGACCATATATTACTGAACAAGCCTGCCAAACAAGCACGCACACGTGAAGCACTCCTGGCGAAATACATTTTCTTTCAGCATCCGCTTTTTAAAACCTATCAGCATAACATTCTTGAACTGCCGGAAAAACATCCGCACTTTTTAAATCCAAAAGAAGGGGGAGAACGGAAAGTAACACTGGAAGGTGGAGATGTGATGGTTGTCAGCAAAGACCATTTGCTCATCGGTATCAGCGAACGCACCAGCTGGGAAGCAGCTCACCAGGCCATCAACATGCTGTTTGAGAAAAAAATCATGAAGAAAGTAACTGTAGTCCGCATACCCAAAAAGCGTGACTACATGCACATAGACACTATTTTTACCCAGGTGAAAAAAAATGTGTGGGTAATGTTGGGAAGCTTCTCCAAAAAGGCAATGAAAAAACTGGATGAAGATCCGATAGAACGAGTTCTGGAAGGCAGCTCGAAAAAAGATGAAAAAATCGCATTCATCCAGTTTCATGCTAAAAGACCCAATGAACCTGTTTACTTCGATAACCTGGAAGCATTGCTGGAAGACATCAGCCAGCATGACCTGGGCTGCAAGGGAAAAACAACTTTTATCTACAGTGGCAACAATGAGTTTCCTTTTGATGCACGCGAACAATGGACAGACAGCTGTAACCTTCTGGCGCTGAAGGAAGGCGTTGTATTAGGGTATGACAGGAACAACAAAACCACGGAAGCCTTTCGCCAGGCAGGATTCAAAACAATTCATGTAGCAGAACTGCTGGAAAAACTCGAGTCCGGAAAAATCACTCCGGCACAAATCAATGACACATTAATTTTGATGCCTTCCGCTGAACTTAGCAGAGCAAGAGGCGGATTTCATTGTATGAGTATGCCGCTATTGCGGGATGAACCAGATCTATAATATTCAATCATTCAACTACTTTATTGCTAAAAGAAATGCAAACAACTTCACACCTGCTGATGATACGACCTGTTCGATTTGGCTTCAATGCACAGACCGCTGTCAACAATTCCTTTCAGGTTGCGGATGCCAACCAACAAGAAGTAGAGAAGAAAGCCATTGCAGAATTCGATGGCTTTGTTGAAAAACTCAGGAACGCAAACGTTGATGTGACAGTTGTAGAAGATACTCCTGAACCGCACACGCCCGACTCCCTGTTTCCCAACAACTGGATTTCTTTTCATTCGAATGGAACCATCGTCTTGTATCCCATGTTCGCCGAGAATCGGCGGCTGGAAAGAAAACCGACTGTACTTGCCGCCATCAAGAATAAATTTCAGGTGACGCATACAGAAGACTTGAGTGTGTATGAAAACAAAGAACTGTATCTGGAAGGCACAGGAAGTATGGTATTGGACCGCGACAACCGATTCGCCTACGCCTGCCTGTCCCCGAGAACGGACCGCCAGGTGCTGGAAGATTTTTGTACCCGCATGAATTATACCCCGGTAGTTTTCAATTCAATGGATGAAAAAAATCAGCCCATCTATCATACCAACGTGATGATGTGTGTTGCCGATCGTTATGTAGTGATATGTTTGGACAGCATCCCTGATGAAAGAGAAAAAAACAGTGTCTTTGAAAAAATTAAGGCCTCGGGAAAATCAATTATTAGCATCAGTTTATCACAAATGAATCATTTCGCCGGAAATATGTTACAAATTGAAAACAGTTCAGGTGAAAAAATATTGGTGATGTCTTCCCAAGCCTATGAATCACTTACACCCGCACAGGTTGCTGAACTATCAGGCTACAACAGAATACTTCATTCATCCTTACAAACCATTGAAAGCAATGGAGGTGGAAGCGCCCGCTGCATGATGGCAGAAATTCATCTGCCGCTGCTACAATAAAAATTGGTTGTTCCGCTGAAAAAATCATTCTACAGCAACCAGGTTGGCAAACCCCTGCAATGCCATCGGATTGCGAAGCGTATCTGCATCGGCAGCTTTTTCAGGAGGTGTACCCATCAAAATTCGTTTCACGGGAATCTCCATTTTCTTGCCACTGATTGTATAAGGAATATCGGGCACGGCGAAAATAGCATCGGGCACATGCCGGGGAGAACATTGCCTGCGCAGGTTTGTTTTGATCTCTTGCTGTAATTCTTCCGTCAATGTGCTGCCTTCCTGCATCTTTACAAATAGCGGCAGGAAGAAACTTCCGTCCTTTCGTTCTATGCAAACAACCAGACTGTCCGCAACCGATGGAGAGGCATCGACTACCCGATAAATTTCTGCTGTTCCTATTCTAACCCCATCTCTGTTGAGTGTAGCATCTGATCTTCCATAAATAACAATTCCCTTCCTGGCACTGATGCTGATAAAATCTCCGTGCCACCAGCAGCCGGGAATTTTTTCAAAATAACTGGCTCTGTAACGACGGTCCCCTTCATCTTTCCAAAAAAACAAGGGCATACTGGGCATGGGTTGTCTGATCACCATCTCACCCACTTCCTCTTTCACCTCTTCTCCTTGCTCATTCACTGCAATCAAATCGCCGCCCAATAAACTGCACTGGATTTCTCCACGATAAACCGGGAAAAGAATACAGCCGCCCACAAATCCACTGCACACATCTGTTCCACCACTAAAAGAAACCAGCCAGACATTTTTCTTCACACACTGATATACCCAATCAAATGCTTCAGGTGTCAGAGGAGAGCCGGTAGAACCAATGGTTCGCAATGCAGGAAGCGTACCAGGATCAGGAACGAGGCCGGTACGCTGGCATTGTATCAGGTAGGCCGCACCTACACCCAAGTGGTGTACACCTGTAGCAGCAGCCATCTCCCAAATTCTTCCCAATGATGGATAAGCAGGAGAGCCCTCATATAATACCAGTGTCGCTCCCGTTAACAATGAGGCTACGGAGAAATTCCACATCATCCACCCGGTGGTGGAATACCAGAAAAAGCGTTCACCGGGACGAACATCCCAGTGCAATTGTAAGACCTTGATGTGCTCGATTAAATTTCCACCTACACTGTGAACAATGGCTTTGGGCTTCCCGGTAGTACCGGAAGAATAAAGAATCCACAAGGGATGATCAAAAGGCAATGGTTCAAATTGCAATTCCCCTCCCTCTCTTCTCATAATATCTAACCAGGAAATACATCCATTCCGGCTCTTGTCTTCCTGGCTGATCAAAACCGTTGCACTCAATCTAGGTAGTGAAGGAGGTAACTCCTGCAAAAGAATTTCTTTATTGATGTAATTGCCATTATAACTTACATGATTGGAAACAAAAAGAAGTTTCGGTTCAATTTGTCCAAACCGTTCAAGAATAGAACTTGTTCCAAAGTCGGGAGAGCAACTACTCCAGATAGCACCGATGGATTGTGTCGCGAGAAAAGCAACCAATGCTTCCGGTGTATTGGGAAGAACTGCAGCAACCCGGTCTCCCTTCTGTATGCCTATGGACTTCATCCAGGAAGATAGACTGGCCACTTGCTTCTTCAGCTCCTGCCAGGAAACAGAGCGTATAGCCGGGTTCAATTCATCGGTGAATAAAATCGCAGGATGGTCATCGGTTGCCCGGCGAAAAATCATTTCGGCATAATTCAGTGTAACGCCTTCAAACCAGCGAACACCGATAAAATCTTGTTGCCGGTTGGTAATAACGGGTTGCTCTTCAGGAAAATCGAATAGCTGATAGAATGATACCATTGACCGCCAGAACTCCTCCGGCTTTTGGATGCTCCATTGATATAAATCATCATAGCAACTGAACTTCAGTCGGTACTTTGATTCCAGCCATGTCATGTATTGAGAAATAGCAGCTGCTTGTTTCTCATCGGCTGTTGCTTCCCATAATATGTCGGGTTGAGAATCTGACATGCAGTATTATAAATTACCGCGCAATTCCTGCTCACGTTCCAATGCCTCGAACAATGCTTTGAAGTTACCTGCACCAAACGACCTTGCGCCTTTGCGTTGAATGATTTCATAGAACAAGGTGGGACGGTCTTCCACGGGCTTGGTGAATATTTGCAGCAGGTATCCTTCTTCATCTCTGTCAACCAGAATTCCCAGTTGCTGCAATGGTTGAAGGTCTTCATCAATCGGTCCGATGCGACCCAGCAATTGTTCGTAATAGGTATCGGGGATGTGCAAGAATTCTACACCACGATTGCGCAAGGCAGTAACTGTTTCAATGATATTGCCGGTGGCAATGGCCACGTGCTGCACCCCTTCCCCATTGTAAAAATCAAGGTACTCTTCTACCTGAGATTTTTTCTTTCCCTCCGCGGGCTCATTGATGGGGAACTTGATGTAGCCGTTTCCGTTGCTCATCACCTTGCTCATCAATGCAGAGTACTCGGTTGATATCTGTTTGTCATCAAAGGTGAGAATGTTCTTGAAGCCCATAACATCTTCATAAAATTTCACCCAGGTATTCATGCGGTTCCAGCCAACATTTCCCACACAATGATCTACATGCAATAGTCCGACAGGCTCGGGTCTGTAATTGGTTTCCCATTTTCTGAAGCCGGGCAGAAAAATTCCATTGTACTCAGAACGCTCAACAAAAAGATGTACGGTATCTCCATACAAATGAATACCGCTCATCTTTACTACTCCCTCATCATCCTGTAATGTGATTGGATTCAATTAGGGCTAGGCACCACGTGCAACAGGTTGTTCAAATGCAGACTGCGCATTCGCAACGGTCAGTGCAATGGCTTTTACTCCATCACCATGAATATGAACATGCTCTGCAATGGAGGATGTTGGTCGCAATGGAG
>DAIMYK010000107.1:0-6140 GCA_036734525.1 Sediminibacterium sp.
CCTAAGTTTCAGGGGCTTTTTGTGAAAGGTAATACCGCAAAACAACAGCAATGATTTCATTGCCCCCCGGCGCCTTGATGAAATCATTGATATAATCTTCCATATCGAGCTTCCAGTTGCGGCTGGTACTCATTTTATCTCCTTCCAGATTTAGAAATTCATTCGCAGGCACATTGTCGGGCAAAATATTTCCATGCAGTTGCAACATCACCGGAAAGATGATGCAGTGAAAAACAATATTATCCTTCCCAATAAAATGGATCAATCTTGTCTCTTTATCTTCCCAATAAGGTTTCCAATCTTTTCCGTTATCTATGGCCCATTGCTTGGTGGCACTGATATACCCAATGGGGGCATCGAACCATACATAGAGAACTTTTCCCTTTCCACCTTCCACATTTTCCGGCAGTGCTACCCCCCAATCGAGATCGCGGGTAACTGCTCTGGGTTGTAATCCGCCATCAATCCAGCTTTTGCATTGACCTACCACGGAAGCCCGCCAATCATTGGCATGTTCTTCCAGTATCCATTTGCGCAAAAAATCTTCATGGCGATCCAGCGGTAAATACCAATGTTGCGTCATTTTTTTAACGGGGGGCTCACCGCTTAAGGTACTGACAGGATTAATGAGTTCTTCCGGACTTACACTCTTGCCACATTTTTCGCATTGGTCGCCATAGGCACCGGTAAACTGGCAGTTGGGACAGGTTCCTTTGATGTATCTATCGGCTAAAAAAGTTTGTGCTTTCTCGTCAAAAAACTGTTCAGAAGTTTGTGTTGTTAAGTGACCTGCATTATTGAGTTGAGTAAAGAAATCGCGGGCTGTTTCATGATGAATCGGGGCACTGGTGCGGTGATAAATGTCAAACTGTATCCCCAGATCGCGAAAATTTTGTTCCACCAGGGGATGGTATTTATCAATGATAGCCTGAGCTGTCGTTCCCTCTTTGGTAGCCTGGATAGGAATGGCGGTTCCATGTTCATCGCTGCCACAGACAAATACCACATCCCGCTGTTGAGATTTGAGGTATCGTACATATATATCTGCCGGTAGATAGGCTCCTGCCAGGTGTCCTATGTGTTTGAGTCCATTGGCGTAAGGGAGCGCCGCCGTGATGAGGTATCTTTTGGGTTGCTGCATGTTGAGTAGTGCTGATACTTGTTATGGCCATTCCGCTTTGCGGAAGGCGTACAAAGGTACAAAAACAGCATGTAAGGCTTCTATGTGCAAAATTCGTCGTGAAATCTTACTTTTATTTCATGAAGCGTTCAATTTTTTTCAAACAGTTGCTGTTCACCGGGGGTGCTCTTGCTGCCGGACAGCAGCTGGTAGCTGCCCCCCCATCTTCCCACCCTAAAAAATGGATCATACCGAAGCACCTGCAGCCGGGTGATGCCATTGGTATTACCTGTCCCTCCGGATTTGCCCTGCAGGAAGACATAGCTCCCGCCATTCAATCCCTGGAGAAATGGGGCTTGCGGGTTGTTGTTGGAAAGACTGTTGGCAGAAAGGATCATACTTTTGGAGGAACCGATGAGGAACGTGCAGCCGATTTTCAATCTATGGTCGATAACCATGAATTGAAAGCTATTCTTTGTGCAAGGGGGGGCTATGGAGCTGTTCGCATCATTGATAAAATTGACTTCTCCTCTCTACGTCGCCATCCCAAATGGATCATTGGGTATAGTGATATCACAGTATTTCATAGCCACTTGCATGCGCAGGCAGGTATTGCATCCATCCACGCCAAGATGACCGAAGGGTTTCCTTCCGACCCCTCCCTTTTTGAACCTATTCAATTACAGGCATTGGATACTCTTCGACAAGCATTGTTGGGAGAAAATCTTACATATACTGTTCCGGCAAATCCCCGCAATCGTCCGGGAGATGCCAGTGGTATTCTGATAGGCGGCAATCTCAAAATTCTTGAGACACTGGCAGGAACTCCCAGTGATATCGATACCCGCAATAAAATATTCTTTGTGGAAGATGTAGGTGAAGCATTGTACAGTATAGACCGCATGTTTTGTAACCTGAAGCGCAGCGGAAAACTATCCAATCTTAAAGCCTTGATCATAGGAAGTTTTACCCGCATCCGTCCAGATGACCCCGATGAACCTTTTGGCAGAAATATTTATGACATAGTTTGGGAGCAAGTAAAAGAATATGATTATCCGGTATGCTTTGATTTTTGTGTTGGACATCAAAAAAACAATGTCGCCTTGAAATGCGGGGTTCAACATCGGTTACAGGTATCTTCCGATAACACCACTTTAACCTTGCTGCAAGCATGAGTCATCAACCACCCTTTTTGCGAAAGGGAGATACCATCGGTATCGTATGTCCTTCCGGTTATTTACCGCTGGAAGACACCAATGCCTGTGTTCAGCAATTACAGGAATGGGGCTTTCGGGTGCGCCTTGGCCCTACAGTCGGAAGTCGTTTCCATAGTTTTGCCGGAACAGATGAAGAACGTCGGATTGACTTGCAGCAAATGCTTGATGACCCTACCATTCATGCCATTCTCTGTGGCAGGGGAGGTTATGGGATGAGCCGTATTATAGACCAACTGGACTTCCGCCGATTCAAAAAAAATCCAAAGTGGATTATTGGGTTCAGTGATATAACTGTGCTGCACGCCCATTTACATGGTAAGTTGAAACTTGCCAGTTTGCATGCCTCTATGGCAAGGGCTTTTGCTGAAAAAAACTCCGGCTACATCAAAACTTTGCGGGCAGCACTTACCGGAAAAAAATCCAGCCATCGGTGTTTGCCTTATCATTTGAATAGGCAGGGTGAATCAATCGGTACGCTTTTGGGAGGAAATCTTTCTTTGCTGGCTCATCTGGCAGGAACAAAGACATCGTTTTCTACCAAGGGTGCTTTGCTTTTTCTCGAGGATGTGGGAGAATACATTTACAATATTGACCGGATGATGATACAGTTGAAACGCAGTGGAATGTTGGCAAATCTAACGGGTCTCATTATTGGTGGTTTCACCGAGTCCAAAGACACCACAATACCGTTTGGCTCTACTGTGGAAGAACTGATTTGGGAGAAGGTGAAAGAGTATGGATATCCGGTTTGTTTTGGATTTCCTGTTAGCCATGGTGAACAGAATCTGGCATTGAAACATGGGGTAAAGCATCGTTTGCGCATAACTTCCCGGTCGGTTTCATTGGAAGAAATGTAATCACCTCTCCTTTCTTTATTTATCCTCTGAGTGAAAGAGAACCGGTTAATGGCTTAGTACCTCTTGGATTGTTTGTTGGAAGATCGGATAGTCTGACAGGTTGTTGTGCGATCCTCCTTCTATAGTGATAAAGTGATCATTCTTTTTGAGCAAAGGAATCAGCTTACTTGCATTGCTGTAGCGAATAACACCATCATCAGTTCCATGTAATATGGTGACAGGCGCTTTTACCATTGGCAGGTATTGGTAAGTCGGAAATTGAAAATGTAGCAAACGCTTCAGGGGATAAATTCCCAGGACGGGCTGCAAAAGTGAGGGAATACTATAGTAAGGCGTTTCCAAAATTAAATGTCTGCAATCTCTGACTGATGCCAGCCAGGAAGCTACGCCGGTTCCAATTGATTTGCCATAGATGACAATCTGCTCCGGGGCATATTTTTTTCTTGCCAACAGATAAAGTTGTTTGGCTTCTTCATACATCAGTGCTTCTGTTGCTTTCCCTTTTGCTTTGCCGAAGCCGGGATAGTCTGCCATCCAGACCTCATAATTTCCTTCTATGAAGGTGGGTGCGAAGCGGGCATACCGGTTGATGTTTTCTCTGTTTCCATGAAAATAAAGTACGACACCTTTGGTGAGGGTATCATCGGGACGTGTAAACTGAATGATGTGAAAAGAAGTATTGCTATCGACGGGTAATTGTATTTCCCGATGGGGTTGACTTATGGCATACTTGTCATTGGCCGGAATAGATACCGGGTGTAGTAAAAACTTGTCTTGCAAATAGTAGCCGGCAATTCCAATAACTGCATAGGTGAGTAGGGCAAACTTGATAATTTTTGATATGCTGGGTGAAAAAAATGAAGACATGACTTGCTTTAATATTTGAGAATATCTCGAAGGAAGTTGTGGTATTCCGGGAAGGTCGGCAGATTGTTGTGTCCGCATCCTTCAATTCTGATCAGGGTGATTTTATGTGGATTGATGGCCTGCAGCTGTTCGCTGTGTCGGATTGGAATCAGCCAGTCACGGGTGCCATGAATAATATAGGTATGGCAATTCACTTTTTTGATCCATTTATCTGTGGGGAACTGATATTTCAACAGCCAGCGGTGGGGAAGGAAGGGAGTGAAGCGCTGAACTACTTTGGTGAAACTGAAATAGGGAGCATCCAATATGAGATAGCGCGGCATGTTGTCGGAGGCGATTTTCGCCGCGAATCCGCTTCCCAGACTTCTCCCGTAAACTAAAATATGGTGTTGAGGATATTTTTCGGTGAGTTTATTGTAAACGAACTGCATGTCATTGAGCAAATGTTGTTCGGATCTCTTACCGGTACTCTTTCCGAACCCCCGATAATCGACCAATACAACATCATATTGGTACCGGTAGAAATCACGGGCATGCTTTGCCCAGCCCTTGATACTTTTTGAGTTCCCATGGAAATACAATACCAGTCCTTTTGGTTCGGTGCAATAAAAGTGAAGGCCATTGATGGAGATGCCTTCTGCCACCTGAAAAAATAATTCTTCAAAAGGCAAGTCATATTTATAGGCAAAATCCTGCGGAAGCTTTTCGGGCTTGAATATGAATTTTTCCTGTACGAAATAAATAACTACCGCTACTAAGATATAAGTGGCTAATATGTAAATCAGGGTGGGTGACAAGCAGCTATTTTTTAAATTGACCTACCAGCCTATCGTTTCTCTGACGATTATTTCTTATTGCTTCAGATGCCTTCGGACGCATCATGGTATACCCGTTTTAATTTCATGTCGGCAACCGGTGCGACAATCAGTGTTAATTTTTCAACAGATACATTGCTCGGATCATGGCCAAAACCTCTTTCCTCACTCAAACTAATCTCCTTCAACCAGAAATAAATTTTCATGATTACTCTTTCCGTGAATGGCAGTTCATTGTCCTGACTCAGGTATTTTTCCAACACGACGAATTGAAAATCTCCGGCTACTTTGTTTTTTTCGAGACTTTCATAGCGACTGGTAATATTCACTTCCTTGTTCTTCACCAGGTCTTCCACCACTTTTCTAAACATCAGGTTGATGCGCTGTTCCACGCGGAATCCCAGCCTGAATTCTACCCGAATGATATCGTTGGGAATAATGTGTTCCACATTGTATTCACAAGTATACGGCTCATCCAGCACATCTACATGCACGAACCAATAGATATCTGCCCGTTTGGGTTTCTTGTTAAGTATCGAATACATGATCTTGTGTTCAATCTCTTTGGGATTGTTCGCACTGGTCATATACACAAGATGGGTGGCATGCTTCGGAATGGTTCTGTCATTACTTAGTTCTTGTAGCAAAGGAACATATTGTTCGAGCCGCACAAATTCAACGTATCTGTTTTTTATTTTTCTGCTTCTGTACCACACATACATCACAGAGAACAGGGCACCGCCAACTATGATGGTTACATAACCTCCATGGAGGAATTTTTGCAGATTAGCAATGAGGAAAGATATTTCAATGGTAAGATAAACACCCAAATAAAGGTATATGAGGGCAGGTCTCACCCGCTTGCTTACAAGGAAGTTGGAAAATAAGATGGTTGAGTTCATCATGCAAATGGTGATAGCAAGCCCGTACGCCGCCACCATATTCTCAGATTTTTGAAAGAACAATACAATTCCAAGGCAACCGAAATAAAGTAAAATGCTGATGCCTGGAATATATAGTTGTCCTTTTTCTTCCGTTGGGTAATTGATTTTCAGTTTTGGACACAGATTGAGGCGCATGGCTTCGCTAATCAAAGTGAAGGAAACTGAAATAAGCGCCTGTGAAGCAATAACAGCAGACACAGTTGAAATAATAATACCAATCAATTTAAACCAGTAGGGCATGCTTCCAATAAAGGGATTAAATCCATCTATTTGAATGATTGTCCCTTGTAGTTAGCGAGTAACCATGCGCCTTGTCCATT
>DAIMYK010000108.1:0-6123 GCA_036734525.1 Sediminibacterium sp.
AATTTTTAACGCCTTCGTCTGTCCATCCATGTTCATCAACTCCAATCAGGTCACGGGCGTGTTCAGCGCTTAATGTCGTTTTTCCTGTTCCACTCAAACCAAAGAAGACAGCGACATCACCTCCAGAACCATTGTTGGCACTGCAATGCATGCTGAGAACACCATGCTCAGAAGGTAAAACAAAATTCAAAACAGTGAAGATTCCCTTTTTGATTTCTCCTGTATATCCAGTACCTCCGATCAATATCATGCGTTCGGTAAAAGAAACCAAACTAAACTGTTGGTCAGGAACCCCATCTGTTGTTGGATCTGCCTGAAAAGAGGGCAATTGAACAACCAACCAATCGGGTTCCCCATAGTCATAGGATGGGTCTAAGGCAATGAACATATTGGAAACAAACAGATTGCTCCAGGGTGTTTCGTTTACAACCCTTACGGAATAATGTAAAGTAGGGTGATCGCCGGCCTGAACATCTCTTATCCATAATTCATTTAATCCCGCAGCATAGGCTAACATTTTATCCCTTAACCGGTTAAAAACACCGGCATCTACCGGTTGATTAAACTGGTTCCAATTGACTTTATTTTATGTGATAGCATCCTACACAATGAATGTGTCTTTGGGTACCCGTCCTGTAATCTTTCCGGTGTTGATACAGAGAGCATCTGTATCACTGAGAGTCCCTTGTTCCCGTTGAACGGTAGCTTCAATCAATTCATCAGGAGTTTGCTGGTACTTGATTCCCGGATATTGATGGAAAGGAAATTTTCCAACAGGCTGCGTTTTCCAATCTGAGAGTAAACTCATACTTACGAATGTTAGTTAACCGCAAAATTATACAATTCACTTCAACACGGTTAATTTCATTTCAATTCATTGATGGAAATAATAAAAGATATTTATTTGATTTATATTACTCTCTATTAAATAATACATTGATTATTAATTACGAAAGAAAAGCTAACATTTTTTTATAAGTTCTTTTTAGCTGTCTCTGTGGAATAATAGTAGGTTTGTTGATACTGGTAATAATATGAGAAAACTCTGCCTGTTATCTGTCCTGTTATTGGCTTATTTAGGAATCTCCGCCCAATCATCCGTAGATGAGGATGGAAGAGGCATGAAAAAGCAAAACATGTTTTTCGGGGCCAACCTTAACCTGGGTTTTTCCAATAGATCTTTCAATATAGGAATCAACCCTGAGTTGGGTTATAGTCTTACGCGTTGGTTAGATGCCGGAATTGCTGCCAACTTCAATTATTTCTCACAAAACGCTACTGATTTCAGTTCTATTCGATTCAGAAACATCAATTATGGAGCAGGAGTTTTTACCCGAATCTGGCCGGTAAATTTTTTGTTTTTACAGGTACAACCTGAATACAATTGGATCAACTCGGCCCAAAAAAATGTAAACACACAACAGGCTTTCAAATACAAGTATTCTGCTGAGAGTTTGCTGGTAGGTATCGGATATGGCAGCCGTATGATTGGAAGCCGGTATACCTATTTTACATTGATGCTGGATGTATTACAAAACCCCAACTCCCCCTATAGAGACCAATACAATGATCCACTTCCCGTTATCAGAGCGGGTTTTGGGATTTATCTGCATTCAGGGAAGAGATGATTTCTTCGGGTGTTGATGCGATTATTAGCCTGTCTGTCCATTGCTCATATAGAAAACCTTCCGACTGCATAGTTTGCATGTGTGCGATCAGGTTTTGATAAAACCCACCCGAGTTGAGCAAATAAATTTTCTTATCGTGTATCTGGAGAGTATTCCAGGTGAGCATCTCAAAAAGTTCATCCAATGTTCCGTTTCCTCCCGGCAGAATGATGGCAGCATCACTTAGCTCGTACATCATTTTTTTTCTGGAATGCATATCGGGTACGACCCGAAGATCGGTGATGCCCATGTGCTGTTGTTCCCAAGTAAGCAGCAGTTCTGTAATGACGCCGATTACTTGTCCGCCCCCTTCCATTACTGCATCCGCTACTGCACCCATGATCCCAACACTGCCTCCCCCGTACACGAGTGTCAACCTGTCGCGGGCCATTAGTCCACCCAATTGTCGGGCATGGCTGACAAACAAGGGAGAATTTCCCGGCTTCGAGCCACAAAAAACTGCTATCCGCTCTACCATGCTCATTTAAATAAAGTGGAAAAATAGGTGAAATATTTTTTACATCTTTACAGAATACTATATTGTTGTACACAAACGTCCCTTATGTCACCCATCTTACTGTTTAGTTTTGTCATTGGCTATTTTCTGGTTCTGTTAGCCGTCGCCTGGTACACGGGCAGAAACAGCACCAATGAATCCTATTTTATAGGCAACAAAAGCAGCAACTGGATGCTGGTGGCATTCGGTATGATCGGCACTTCTCTGAGTGGGGTTACTTTTGTAAGTGTACCCGGCGGAGTAGGAGACTTGGCTGGTGGCACCTTTAAAGGATTTGCCTACTTACAGGTAGCGATGGGATATTTACTTGGGTATTGTGTTATTGCTTTTATCTTATTGCCTCTCTATTACAGACTGAACCTTACCTCCATTTACCACTACCTGATGCAACGTTTCGGAAGGACTGCCTATAAAACAGGTGCGTTGTTCTTCATCATCAGCAGGACTGTGGGGGCAACAGCCCGTTTGTATCTTGTTATCAATGTATTACAGTTTTTTATTTTAGATCAGATGGGTGTTCCCTTCATTGTCACGGCAGCCATAATTTTACTGATGATCCTTCTCTACACTTTTGAGGGGGGTGTAAAAACCATCGTCTATACGGATACGCTTCAAACATCTCTGATGATTGCCGGATTGGTTGTTTGTGTGATCTACATTTTGAATCAACTGAACATGAACATGGGCCAAGCCATTACCCAAATGAGTGATGCGGGCTATCTTACCATTTTCAATACAGATGTGAACAGCAAAGGGTTTTTCCTCAAACAAATCATTGGAGGTGCTTTCATCACTATTGCCATGACCGGATTGGACCAGGAAATGATGCAAAAAAATATCAGTGTAAAAAGACTGGGAGACTCCCAAAAGAATGTTTTGTCGCTGGCAGTAGTTCTGGTATCGGTTTTGGTACTTTTCCTTTTCCTGGGTGGCTTATTGTATCTGTTTGCAGTCTCAAAGGGTGCGATGTACCAGGAAGTAATGGTGAACGGAAAGAATGTTCACCATCTGATACTTGACCAAAAAAATATCATTGGAGATAAGGTTTTCCCCTCAGTTGTCATGCAATACTTACCTCCCGCCATCGGAATACTGTTCATCATAGCTCTTATCTCGGCATTATTTCCAAGTGCAGATGGTGCTTTGACAGCTCTGACCTCTTCCTTTTGCATTGACATATTGGGATTGCAACAAAGAGAGGAATGGAGTGAACAACAGAAAAAGAGAACACGTCTCACCGTTCATTTCAGTTTTACAATCGTTTTCCTCATTTGTATTCTCATTTTTTATAAGATCAATGATAACAGCATCATAGACATAATTCTTGATCTGGCAGGCTATACCTATGGACCCTTGTTGGGACTCTTTGCCTTTGGAATTTTCACCAAAAGAAGTTTACCCGACCATGTGGGTATTACGGTTCTGGCTTTGCTCGCTCCTGCCCTAAGCTATCTGCTGAGCAAACAAGCGCCTATTCTGTTCAATGGTTACCAGATAGGCATTGAACTCTTGCTCATCAATGGACTAATCACTTTTGCCGGTTTATTTTTGCTTTCAACCACTAAAAAGAGCTAAAAAAAAGCCGGATATTTGCAGCATGGAATTAATCAACGCTGCTGCAGAAGCTTTTGCAGATAAATACAGTAGTCCGGAATCGGAACTACTCTCGGCTATAGCTGAAGCCACTCAAAAAAATCATCCAAAAGCGCACATGCTGAGCGGACATGTGCAGGGAAGGTTGTTGGCTTTTCTTTCCAGATTGGTTATGCCGAGATATATACTAGAAATCGGAACTTTCACGGGTTATAGTGCACTTTGTCTTTGTGAGGGAGTGAGACATGACGGGGAATTACATACCATTGAATCCAGGGAAGAAGAGGTTGTTACTGCCCAAGAAAATTTCAATAAAAGTTCTTATACACAACAAATCCATCTTCACCATGGAGAAGCGGCTTCCATCATTCCTCACCTCAATATCACCTGGGATCTGGTTTTCATCGATGCAGATAAAACAGGATATATGGCATATTATGATATGGTAATGCCACGTTTGAGAAGCGGCGGGCTGCTCATTGCGGATAATATTTTTTTCCATGGCCAGGCTTTGGATGAAAACAACACTGCTAAAAATCCGGTAGCTATGCGGGAATTCACTCAAAGAGTTGCAGCGGATGCCAATGCAGATAGGCTTATCTTGACTGTCAGGGATGGCTTACTACTAGCGATAAAAAAATAAAGCACACAGAAAATGAAAGTGAAGGGGTTATTGATCGGAGGCTTTTTGTCATTGATGGTTTCGGCCAATGGACAATCAACTGCCACAGAAGCCTATATCAGACAATACAAGGACCTGGCGATAGCTGAAATGCAAAGAACCGGAGTACCCGCAGCTATTAAATTAGCCCAGGCCATACTGGAATCACAATCGGGCGCAAGTAGCCTCGCTTTGACATCCAATTACCACTTTGGGATTAACAGTAAGGTTGTATGTACAGGAGGCTAAGTGTACCAGGACGAGGACGAAAAAGGGGAATGTTTCAGGGTATATTCTTCGGTAGAACAATCCTTCAAAGATCATTCCGATTTCTTAAGAAACAGGCCATATTATGCATCACTTTTTAATCTGGATCCCACAGATATGCAAGGCTGGGCATATGGATTGAAAAAAGCTGGTTATGCCACCAGTAAGACTTCCCCGCAAAGTTTATAGAAGATCAAACGTGACTATAACCTCGAACAAAACTATACTGCGACAGCAAAAAAAAAATATGACGCACCGGTTGTAGATAATGACAGTAAAGAGAGGAAGGAAAAGTTTACTACAGAAAGCAAAGAAGAATCTGAAATAGAATTCAGTAAAAATAGTTACTTCCCCAGAGGGATTTTCAGCATCAATCGTTCTAAGGTAGTTTTTGCTTTAGCAGGAACTACATTGAAGGATATTGCCCGTCAATATGATATCTCTATAGATGATATTGTTGCCTTCAATGATCTGCCTGAATCGAGCAGCCTTTCTGAAAGTCGGCTGATTTACTTAGAAAAAAGACTCAAAAAAAGTAATAAACCTTTTCGAATTTCCCAGTTGGGGGAAACATGGAAAGACATCAGCCAACTGGAAGGCATACGCCTGGAACATCTGATGCTCTATAATCAAGTGACAAAGCCGGATACACCCATTCCTGCAGGACAAAAAATCTGGCTGCAGCCGACAAGTGAAATGAATACTACCTTGTCGGGGACTCAATAATTCTATACCACCAAAAATTTACTGTATGCCGCTTCCTGTAAAAACTATCACTGTTCACGATAAAGAATTCTTCCCATATATTCAGGCAACTGAACTTCAAAAGAGAATCAATGAGATGGCAATTCAAATCAATGAAGATTTTAAAGGGAAGAGACCAATTTTTCTGGCTATACTCAATGGCTCTTTTATGTTCGCTGCAGACATTTTCAGACAAATCGAGGTAGAAGCGGAAATCTGTTTCGTACGTTTATCTTCCTATGCAGGAACGCAATCTACCGGTGAGGTAGTAACTGCTATAGGACTGGACAAAGACATCAGCAACCGGCACATCATCTTACTGGAAGATATCATCGATACGGGAAGAACACTCACAGCATTCCTTCCCAGTCTGCAGGAGAAAAATCCTGCCTCGGTAAGCATTGCTACTTTGCTTTTTAAACCTGATGCCGCCCGGTTCAAAGTACCCATTGATTATTGTGGCTTTAGTATCCCTAATTTGTTTGTGCTTGGCTATGGTTTAGATTACAATGGCCTCGGAAGAAACCTGCCTGGTTTGTATCAATTGAAGGGTTGAGTAAAAGAATTTGTTAATTTATTGTTGGGATTACATTAACAACTGTATAACAAAGCTGTTTTTTGAACTGAAAATCTGTCTAAGTAGTCTATTTTTTGTAATTTGTAGCTTCTTCGTA
>DAIMYK010000109.1:0-6117 GCA_036734525.1 Sediminibacterium sp.
ATTTTTTTTCCTGGGACAGTCGAATTCTGCATAAAATAAACTTGTTGTTGGTGTTACAAATTACATAAAAAATAGTACTGCTCTCATCAGTGTTGAAAACCAGCGGGGAAAGGGGGATAAGGAAGGAAGGGGATACTAAATATGTAGTATCTTTGTCTATTCAATAGGTTGTTGCCCCATGAAAAAAGAAAGGGAAGAAGATCTGGAAGCCAACCTGACCGGTGAGAACAATCCGGCAGAAGAGGCTGCTAAACCGAGGTTGTTCAAACGCATTCGGAAGGGTATCCTTACATCCACGGCTGATAAAAAAGAAACCCCGGAAGGTCTTTGGAACAAATGTCCGGAGTGTAGTCATATCTGTACCACATCTGAGCTCAAAGAAAACTTATTTGTTTGTCCCAAGTGCAATTACCACCACCGCATTGGCAGTCTGGATTATTACGATCTGTTGTTTGGGGAAGATCAGTACACCGAATTATTCGACAATATCCGGAGCAAGGATGCACTTGGGTTTACTGACTTGAAATCTTATCAGAAAAGATTAGATGATATCCATGCCAAAACAGATCTGCATGATTCCATGCGGGTTGCCACCGGCAGCATAGCAGGAGAAAAAGCAGTTGTGGCCTGTATGGATTTTGAATTCATCGGTGGGTCTTTGGGCAGTGTGATGGGAGAAAAATTCAGTCGTGCCGTAGATTATTGTATCCAGCACCGGCTGCCGTACATCGTTATCAGCAAGAGTGGCGGGGCGCGCATGATGGAGAGCGCGTTCAGCTTGATGCAACTGGCGAAAACCAGTGGTAAATTATCCCAGCTCAGTGATGCAACTCTGCCTTATATCTCTGTGCTCACAGACCCTACATTTGGTGGTATCTCGGCAAGCTTTGGCATGCTGGGTGATGTTAACATTGCCGAACCGGGAGCTTTGATTGGCTTTGCCGGACCGCGGGTAATTCGGGAAACAATCAAACGCGACTTACCCGAAGGTTTTCAGAGAAGTGAATTCCTGTTAGAGCATGGCTTCTTAGATTTTATTGTAGAAAGAAAAAACATGCAGGAAAAACTGGCACAACTTATCCGGCATTTTCGCCAATAATTTCCCGAACGGCTTGATTCATCCTTTTTTTGATTTTCTTTTTTCCGCAGCAGATTATGGCACAGGAAATGAATAACCGGCAGGCGTATTTCAACTACCACATAGATGATAAATATGTGGCAGGAATTGTTTTGCTGGGATCGGAAGTAAAATCAATTCGGGAAGGAAAGTTAAGTTTTCAGGATTCATTCGGCTTTTTTGATCATGGTGAATTGTGGCTAAGAGGACTTTACATCGGAGAGTATTCCAAGGGAACGGTGAACAACCACATTGCAGTTCACGACAGAAAGCTTCTTCTCAGTAAAAAGGAATTGAAAAAATGGGACGCCCGCATGAAGGAAAAGGGATTGCCCATTGTGCCCTTGCGGGTTTTCTTCAATGAAAAAAATTTGGTGAAAGTAGAAATTGGACTGGCGCGAGGCAAGAAATTACACGACAAGCGAGAGACAATCAAGACCCGGGAAGTGAGTCGTGAGATCAAGCGCTATTTAAAATAGGGTTTTGCTATTCCCGGAGATTACTCGATGTATTTTCTCTTAGGTTCCTCTTTGTATTCGATCTGTTCTAATAAAGCCTCCGGCGTAGGATTATTCGTTAATGCCTTGGCCACCTGGAACAATACCACAAAAATTACAAGTCCCGGAATCAATTCCTGCCAGCGAAACCAATAGCCCCACCAGTAATAAACGGTTCCCTTGGAAGGCATGGAGGCCTCATAAATTACTTCCACCTTTTCACCTTCCCGGTAGTTGCGCAATGGGTACAATGCATTCACTTTGTATTCCTGGTAACCGGTGTGGTAAACTGCAAAAGGCTGTGATCTACCTTCACCCGATTGCACTATAGTTATGCTTGCGGGCACACGTTCACCATCGAAGAAGTCGGGTTGACGGGTAGTTATCAGATAGGCTCCGTAACAAACCAGGAATAATATGACCAGGGTGCGCGTCAGGTAGTGAAGTTCATGTGAAATTACAAATGTGGCTTAGTTCGCCAAACTCCTGAAGTCCACAGGCACCAGTTTACTTACTCCGGGCTCCTGCATGGTAACACCATAAATAACATCCACGGTACTCATGGTTTGCTTGTTGTGGGTTACAATGATGAATTGGGAATTATCACTGAACTTCTTGATCATTTGCGTGAACTTACCAACGTTGGCATCGTCCAGTGGTGCATCCACCTCGTCCATGATACAGAATGGTGCCGGCTTGATCAGATAAATAGAGAACAGAAGTGCTGTAGCTGTAAGTGTCTTCTCTCCCCCACTCAACTGTGTGATAGACGATGGTTTTTTGCCTTTAGGTTTAGCGATGATTTCAATACCCGTCTCTGCCAGGTTATCCGGATCGATGAGCATCATGTCAGCAGTATCTTCTTCTGTGAAAAGGGTTTTGAATACCCGCTGGAAATTCTCCCTGACTTTGTGGAAGGTATCGAGGAACTGCTGGTTAGCGGTAGCCTCCACTTCATCAATTGTCTTCAATAGACTTTCTTTGGCACTAACGAGGTCATTCTTTTGTTCGAGGATGAACTCATAGCGCTTTTTCATTTCAGTGAATGCTTCTATGGCGGTTGGATTCACGTCACCCATATTTTCCATTCGCTTGCGCATCCTGTCGGCAGTTGCCTGAAGTTCTTCCTGAGGTGTTTCTGTTGTTCTTCCTTCCTCAATGATATCATCCAGGTTGATCTTGAACTCAACCTGCAGGCGTTCTTTCATACCTGCCAATTGTAATTTCAATTCATTTACCTGGTCTTTGAGGCCTTGAATTTGCTGATCTACCTGCTCTTTGTTTTTTACTCTTGCCCTCAAAGCTGCTTCCTTGTCTTGCATGGTGTTGCGCAAAACATAAAATGCCTGGTCCGCCTCATTTAATTTTTTCTCTTCTGCCTCTTTGCGAAGAATCATTTCCTGCAGGGTTGCCATCGCAGTTTCCAATTGAGCAGTGCTTTCTGTAATGGCAGCCACTGACTCTTCCAACAGGGTACGATTTTGGGTAATCTGATTTTCGAGGTCGGTCAACTGATTTTTCTTGAAAGAGAGTTCTTGTTGTAAGCCACTTATCTTGCTCTGTTGGCGAGTCAGCAATAAATTGCTTTCATTCAGCTGGAAAACATGCTGATTATATTCTTGCTCCGATTGCTGATAATCTGCTTCTACTGTTTTCAGCGATTCTCCGGTCTGCTGCATTTCATCACTCAGCTGAGTTAGCAATTCACGGGTTGCTGCTATGGCGGAATGTTCATCCTGACCTCTTTTTTCCAGTTCTTCCAGGCGTTGTAAGGCATTTTGTGCCGTCACCTGAAGGTTCTCCATTTTATTGCGCGCAGCAAAAAGTTCGTTGGTAATTCGGTTGATCAGCTGTTCTGTTTCACGAATGGCTTTTTCTTTCAGTTGATCATTGAAGGCAATCACTTCCTGGTGTTTGGCCTGAATATCAGATTTGAGCAGGTTGACTACTGCTTCCTGATCGGAGATTTCTTCAGCCAATTTTTCCAGGTTCTTAACACGTCCTATCTTCTTTCCTTCGAACAAACCTATGCTTCCACCCGATAGGGTGAACTTCCCTTTTACATATTTTCCTGTTTTTTCAAGAATAACGGTATCGCTTGAACCTGACTGAGTAAGGGCAGATTCATCCTCTGCGATGAAAACATGCCCCAGCATATATTCAGCAAGGCGGGCATATTTTTTATCAATCTCGACTACATCCAGTGCGCGAATGGTTCCTGCGGGTTGGGTAACTGTTCTGGATAATTGGTTGAAAGCATCAAGCAGGAAGAAGTTTGCTTTTCCTTTCTTTTTTTCATCCAGCAGGTGTACCGCCTGCAATCCCTCTTCAAGATTGGCGGTGACGTAATAATTTAAATAGGGTTCCAGCAGATTTTCTACTGCTGTGCGGTATTCCTCTTTTACATAGAGAATATCTGACAAGACAGGAGCTCCGTGGTTCCATTCGGGATTGTTGTGCAGGAATTTGATGCTATCGGGGTAACCTTCCATTGAGTCGATCAGACTCTTGAGGAGGTTGTACTCATTTCTTTTGGAATCCAGCTTGCGGTTTTCTTCGTTCAATTCGTTGCGCAATGCCTCGAGAGCTGACTGGGTATCAAAGATCAACACTTTTGTTCTTTCGTGTTGTTCTTGTAGATCCTGCAAGAGTTGACGTTGTTCAGTTAATAGCTGATCTTTTTCACCTGATTCCTGCTGAAGCTGCTGTACTTGCTGCTCACGTTGTGTTTTCTCATCGTTCAGTTGCTGGAGTGTTCGCTGAATATTGAGAATGGATGTATCTGCAACCGCTACCTTTTTTTCGGCATCAAATTGTTTGAGTTGCAGTTGCTGGAATTTACCCCGCAATTCATCCAGACCGGTGCGTTTTTCATCGAATATGCGGCGTTTTTCTTCCATGCCGGACTGACCCTGAAGTACCAGTTGCTGCATTTCCGTAAGACGAACCTCTTCTTCCGACAATTGTAACTGGGTGTATTCGATCGAGTCACCAATGGTTGTCAATTGACCTGTAGCTTTTTGCAAGAAATCCTGCAGGCCCTTTTCTTTTTCCTTCAGGTAATGAAGTTTTTGGGTTGCCAGGTTTTTATCATTTTCCCCGGAGCGCAATTCCTGCAAGAGCAGATTGAAAGCCTGCTGCATGCCCTGCAGTTCTCTCTCTTGTTGAATAAAGGCCAATTTTTCCTGCTCCTGAGCAGCTTCCTCGGAAGCAATGGCTGCTTCCAGTTGAATCTTATTATCCTGGGCTGCTTCCTGTTGCTCGGTCAGAGAACTGTAGTTGGACTGAAACCCTTCCAGTGAAGCCTTGGCCAGTTCTATGGCAACATCACGGTATTCTTTTTTAAGCTCGTAATATCTTTCAGCCTTCCGTGCCTGACTTTCCAGTGATTTCAATTGGTTATTGATCTCGAACAATAAGTCTTCGATACGTGCCAGGTCTTGCTCAGTTGCATCGAGTTTATTGCGGGCTTCTTTTTTTCTTGTTTTGTAGATGGTAATCCCCGCTGCCTGTTCCAGCATGCGCCGACGGCTATTGTCTTTGTCTTTGATGATATCATCCACCATACCCAATTCAATAATGGCATAGCTGTCTGTACTGACGCCGGTATCGAGAAACAGATTATGAATATCTTTCAAACGGCAGGCCACATCATTCAAACGATATTCACTCTCGCCATTCTTATAAAAGCGGCGGGTAACAGTTACTGTGTTGAATTCTGTCGGTAACAGATTCTTGGTGTTTTCAAAAGTGAGACTCACTTCTGCAAGACCTGAAGCACTCCTTGTTTTGCTTCCGTTGAAAACCAGCGCATCCAGATTCTCACTGCGCAGGGCTGAAATTTTCTGTTCTCCTATCACCCATCTGATGCTATCGATGATATTACTCTTACCACATCCATTGGGTCCAATGATACCGGTGATGCCCTCATCAAAACTTACCACAGTTTTATCAGCAAAACTTTTGAACCCCTTGATTTCTAATGATTTTAATCTCACAATTACCTTATTTATGTACCTGCGAACATACATGAAAACCGCTATATGGACACCAGAAAATTATTGCACTGTGTATAAACGGTGGAGAAATTAGTAACTCATTGGACTGCAATTAATTAATATTTTACTATGTTATTGATTTACATAGTATTACAAGTCTTATCTACTATTTTTTGGTAGGTAATTTTCATGGCTTCAGGAGCGATTCGAAGCGTATATTTAGGGGCCTATTTTCAGTATGTTGTCGATCATTTTCTGCGTTACCAATGACCTCTATTTTGACCGCCGGATGCATAAGATCTGTGGCAGTCTTCAGGCTGCAGGGTATGGTGTTACCTTGGTGGGAAGACGGGGCAAGGAAAGATTGAAAGACAACCCTCCCCCCTACCATCGTCACTGGCTAGGATGTTGGTCGGAGAAAGGAACCATGTTTTATTTAGAGTTTCCGGTAAGGTTATTCTTCTATTTGTTGTTCCAAAAAAAATCCTTGCTATGCGCCATAGAC
>DAIMYK010000110.1:0-6087 GCA_036734525.1 Sediminibacterium sp.
TTCCACAGGTATGTCCATCAATGCAGTAGAATGCCGGCGCAGTAAAGCGTTCCGACACCGAAAAGGGGGTTTCAATGGGATGGGTGGGCATCAGGTGCAACGGGTTGATTAATTGATTAATTTTACAGAACGCTAATAAGATGGAAACTTACGGAAAAATTTTATTGATTGCCATGCCCATTTTCCTCTTGCTGGTACTGGCGGAAAAATTTTATGGCATCTACAGGGGCAACGATACTGTGCGCAACATGGATATGATATCCAGTCTAAGTTCCGGATTAACCAATGTAACAAAAGATGTATTGGGCTTAAGCATCGTTTTGCTTTCCTACGAATGGATGGTGCAACATTGGGCTTTGATTCAGATACGTTCAGCATTCTGGATGTACTTTGCAGCATTCATTGCCCTGGACTTCATGGGATATTGGGTGCACAGGATCCAGCACCGCGTGAATTTTTTCTGGAATGCACACCTGGTTCACCATAGCAGCGAAGAATTCAATCTCGCCTGTGCCTTAAGACAAAGTATTTCTTCTATTGTACGGATATTCACTATTTTTCTGTTGCCCGCAGCATTGTTGGGTGTTCCGGCGAAAGTAATCGCAGTGGTTGCCCCGCTTCATCTCTTTGCACAATTCTGGTACCATACCCGGCACATCGGAAAAATGGGATGGCTGGAGCATGTTATAGTTACCCCTTCTCATCATCGGGTACACCATGCCATCAACCCGGAGTATATGGACAAAAACTTTAGTCAGATATTCATCATCTGGGACAAATTATTCGGAACTTTTCAGGAGGAGTTGGATCAGGTTCCTGCCGTCTATGGCATTACCCGCCCGGTTGCTACCTGGAATCCTATTAAAATCAACTTCATGCATGTCTGGTTGTTGATCAAAGATGCCTGGAGAACGCAGCGATGGAAAGATAAGTTGAGAATCTGGTTCATGCCCACGGGCTGGAGACCTGATGATGTGAGCAAGCAATACCCTGTTTATAAGATTGAAGATGTCTATCATTTCTCCAAATATGATACCCCGGCTTCTCCCGGATTCGCTACCTGGATATGGATTCAAATGTTGATCTTACTGTTGATGCTGGTTCATTTCTTTGGGAACATAGCATCAATCGGTAGTCCGGCAATTTTCTGGTATGGTGGATATGTATTCCTGTCAGTATATGCTTACACTGAGCTGATGGACAGGAATTCGAAGGCCTGGATCTGGGATGCAGGCAAGGCCCTTTACGTTGCGTTCATTCTTTGGAAAACCGGGGACTGGTTTGGACTATCGTCTTTTCTGCCCGGGGTACTTTATTGGCTCGTAGCATATCACCTCCTATCTGTTTCCATCAGCTTTTTCTATTCAAAAGGATTCCGCCAACCATCTGTTTCAGCCGTCAGATAAGAGGGTTGTTTCGATGTATTTTTTCAATATCTCAGGTCAGGATTTACCCTTGTGTAATTCCATTGGCAGCCAGGCTTCCGAAAAATTCTGAAATGCCACAGGACGTAACCATCTCTTTACAGATTGTGTACCCACTGCTGTGAAACGGCTATCAGTAGTTGCCGGAAAAGGACCTCCATGTACCATAGCCTCACAAACTTCCACTCCGGTTGGAACGCCATTGTGTATCAGACGACCTGCAACCGGAATGGCTGCCTGTATAAAATCCGGGTGATGGACAAAATCATTTTCTGTAGCCATCATGGAAACAGTAAGTTGACCCTGTACTGACTGTAATACCTGCAACATTTCCTGCTCATTCTTACAGATGACCAGTAAGGAGAAGGGACCAAATACTTCCTCTTTTAACACGGGCTCCGCCAAAAAAATTTGTGCATCAACAGTTGCTAAAATGGGGTGAGCAAAGTGATTATTATCTAAACTTTTATTTGATGTAATTTTTTTAATTCCTATGATATTCAATAATTTAGAAGAATTATTATCATAAGATCTGGAAATCCCTTCGTGTAGCATAGCACCCGGAGGAATAGCATTCAACCGATTGGACAATTGCTCAATGAATTCATTCAAACCCTCCCCATCGATGGCGATCAGTAGTCCGGGATTGGTACAGAATTGTCCGACCCCAAGGGTGATTGATCCGGCATAAAGTTCTGCCAGTTTACCATGTTCATTTTTAAGGTAATCGGGGAAAATCAACACGGGATTAATGCTACCCATCTCGGCGAAAACGGGTATGGGGGAAGGCCTTGCAGCTGCATAATCCCATAAGGCTTTTCCTCCGGAGAAAGATCCGGTGAAACCTACGGCTGCTGTCAGTGGATGTTGTACCAATAACTTTCCTGCTTCAAAAGAACCTTCTTCAAGGTGCTGAAAAACATGCATCGGCATGCCGGTAATGGAGGCTGCCTGCTGTATGGCATTTGCGACAAGGCCGGAAGTCTTTGGATGGGCCGGATGTGCTTTCACTACCACTGAGCATCCTGCTGCCAGTGCGCTGGCTGTATCACCACCGGCAGTAGAATAGGCAAAGGGGAAATTACTGGAACCGAAGACTACTACGGGTCCCAACGGAAACAACATACGCCGAATATCAGGATGGGCGGTTGGGTCATCGACCGGAGGTATGTGTTGAATGACTTCCCGCCAATCATTTGTAAGCAACATATCGGCCATCTGCTGCAATTGCAAAAGGGTTCTTCCTCTTTCATTGACCAGTCGGGTGGAAGTTAGGTTGGTTTCAGCAGACGCTGTGTTAATTAATTCATCTCCCAGGGCGAGAATCTGTTCCCTGATGTTCAGGAGGAATTCGGCCCTGCGGGCGGAAGAAATTTGTCTATACTTGTGAAAGGCAGCTGCGGATTGCTGCATCACCTGATCTATGAGAGCAGATAATGTTAGATTGGGTTCCATAAGATTAATGATCAAGCAATGATTTGTATTCAGGTAAAACAGGCCTGTTGTCCAGGGCATGCTGAATGATTCGGCTGACTGATGTTCTCTCCTCTCCTTCCAATATAAGCCGGGGCGCGCGAACCCATTCTGTTCCATAGCCACTGAGTTGGCCGGCGAGTTTTATATATTGTACCAGTTTGGGATGAATATCCAACTCCAGTAATGGCATGAACCATCGATAAATGGGTAAGGCCTCTTGTATTCGTCCGGCTTTTACCAGCGCATAAATGGCCATGGTTTCTTCGGGGAATGCACAGACTAGTCCTGCTACCCAACCCTTGGCACCTGTTACCAATTCTTCCAGTGCCAGCGTATCGACTCCGCAGAGGATGGAAAATCGATCTCCGAAGCGATTGATCAGTCGGGTTACATTGGTAACGTCTCGGGTTGACTCTTTGATCGCCCCTATGTTGGAACTAGCGCCTAATTCTTCGAACATGTCTAATGTTACATTGATCTTATAATCCACCGGATTATTATAGATCATCACTGGAAGTGAGGTAGCATTTGCCAGTGTAGTAAAATAAGTGACAGTTTCCCTATCATCGGAGCGATAGCGCATGGGGGGTAGGATCATGAAACCATTGGCTCCCCATTTTTCAGCTGACCTGATTTGTTGGATTGCGACCGCTGTATTTCACTCTGAAATATTGAGAATAACCGGAATTTTTCCTCCGGCAACTGATACTGCTGCTTTCACCATCCGTTCTTTTTCATCATCAGTGATAACGCTGGCTTCACCCAAAGAACCACCAATGATAACTCCGGCTGCACCGGCATGTATTTGCCGATTGACCTGCTTTTCGAACAGATCCAAATCAATTTGATCATGTGCAGTTATAGGTGTGGTCAAAGCGGGCATAACACCTTTCCATTCGAATGGCATATTCCAAAAGATTTTGAATGAAAAGATAATGAAATTTATGCAACCACCTCGGCCTCGAGATCATAATCAAAGGCACGTGTAATTTTTGCTTGGACAAATGAACCGATGGGAAGTTTTTAATCTGACCGTATGATCACTTCATAGTCTACTTCAACACTATCAAACTCGGTTCTGCCAATGTAACGACCGGCTTCTTTTTTGTCAATGAGCACAGGAATGATTTGTCCGACTCTTTCCTGATTTTTTTCATAACTGATTTCCTGTTGTACTTCCATGATGCGTTGAGCGCGGGCAGCTTTGACATCAGCAGGAACATCATCTATGAGTTGATGGGCTCCGGTATTTTCTTCATGGCTGTAATGAAATATACCTACTCGATCAAAGCGATGTTTTTCCAAAAAAGCAATCAGTTCATCAATATCTGCTTCCGTTTCTCCGGGAAAACCGGCAATCAAAGTTGTACGCAGACAAATGCCGGGTACTTTTTCTCGTATGGCAACAATAAGATCCTCCATTTCCTCCCGCGTAATATTTCGTTTCATTGCATTGAGCATGGCATTGCTGGCATGCTGCAAAGGCATATCGAGGTAGTTACAAATATTGCTTCTTTCTCTCATTACATCCAGCACTTCCAAGGGAAACTTGCTGGGGTAAGCATAATGCAACCTGATCCAATCCAGGCCTTTCACATCAGCCAGTTTATTCAGCAATTCAGGGAGCGCTCTTTTTTTATAGATATCCAGACCATAATACGTCAATTCCTGGGCAATGAGCATGATTTCCTTTACCCCACGGCTTACCAGTTTTTCTGCTTCCTGTACCACGCTTTCGATGGGTTGACTAACATGTCCGCCGCGCATGAGAGGAATGGCGCAGAAAGAACAAGTGCGGTTGCAACCCTCACTGATTTTAAGATAAGCATAATGAGAGGGTGTGCTGAGCAGTCGTTCACCTACCAATTCTTTTTTATAATCGGCATTCAACGTTTTCAACAAAAAGGGCAATTCCATGGTACCGAACCAGGCATCGACATCGGGCATTTCCTTTTCTAAATCGCTTCGATACCGCTCACTAAGACAACCGGTCACATAAACTTTTTCAAGTTTCCCTCTTCTCTTGAGTTCCAGCTGATCTAAAATAGTATTGATGCTCTCTTCTTTGGCCTTGTCGATGAACCCGCAGGTGTTGATTACGGCAATGTTGTGGTCGAGTCGTTTGTTCTCATGCACAACCGATATATCATTGGCCAGCAATTGACCGCTTAGCACCTCACTGTCTACCAGGTTCTTGCTGCAACCGAGAGTAATGATATTGACCTTATCTTTAGATAGCTTTCCTGCTTTCATGGGGGCACAAAGGTAGGAAGAAGTAAGCAATACGGTGAAGGTGTACCCGGGGGTTACTTGTGTATCTCACTTGTAAAGTGAAATTGTATGGAAGGATTGTTGGTGATTTCTGTGTTGAGGAACCATTCGCTTTGTGCCAGATACACAGGATGTCCATCTTTATCTTCAGCAGCGTTTTGCTGTTTGAATCTTAGGAACTCTTCCAATTTTCCGGGCTCTTCGGAAGTTAGCCAGCAGGCCTTATAAAATGGAAGTGTTCTGAATTCGCAAGCTGCACCATATTCCTGTAAAAGACGGTACTGAATAACCTCGAACTGCAGTTCACCCACGCAACCAATAATTTTTTTGTTTCCACCGAATTGGGTAAAGAGCTGAGCAACGCCTTCGTCAGTTAACTGGCGAACACCTTTTTCCAGCTGCTTTGTTTTCATGGGATCTTTGTTCACCAACTCCTTGAAAATTTCAGGTGAGAAGGACGGTATTCCGGTAAAAAAGAAATTCTCCCCCTCCGTCAGGGTATCACCAATCTTAAAATTTCCTGTATCAAATAGTCCGACCACATCTCCTGCATAGGCATCTTCAATTACATCCTTACTACGTGCCAAAAAGCTGTAGGGGTTACTGAATCGAACATCTTTGTCGAGCCGTACATGGTGATAATATTTGTTTCGTTCAAACCTGCCACTGCAAATGCGCATGAAAGCAATGCGATCACGGTGTTTGGGGTCGAGGTTGGCATGGATTTTAAAAATAAACCCACTGAAACGGTCTTCAGAAATATCTACTATCCGGGTAGATGTTTCCCGGCTTCGGGGCGAGGGGGCAATGCGAGTAAATGTATCGAGGAGTTCCTTAACACCAAAGTTATTGACTGCACTTCCGAAGAAAACCGGAGCAACTTTTCCACGTAGATACTCCTGTTAATTTAAATTTC
>DAIMYK010000111.1:0-6059 GCA_036734525.1 Sediminibacterium sp.
GGCTACCAAATTCAGGGATTGGATATTTCCCGCGAAGCCATAGAAAATGCCCGCCGGCATTTCGGTGACTTTTAAATCTGCGATAATTTATTCTCATTTGTCAACGATCACCGGGAGTCGTATGATGTGATCATTCTCACGGAAGTGATTGAACATGTCAATGACCCTCTTGCCTTCCAGCAAACCATTGCTGCCCGCTTAAAATAAGGAGGGAAAGCCATCGTCACCACCCCCAATCGCAGTCTGGTACCGGATGACATTGCCTGGGACACAGAATTGCCTCCTGTACATCAATGGTGGTTCAGTGAGGAATCGATGCAATACATGGCGAACAGGCTTCAACTGAAATTAGATTTTGTTTCCTACCGGTCATTTTACAACCTTCATCCCAAAGAATACATCGTTAAGCGCAACAAGAAAAAATCGTTTCGCATTCCGATCATTGATGAAAACTGGCAGTTCTACAGTCATGCGTTAAGAACCGCACCGACCCTACCCGAAATGCCGGCCCAACAATTTCCCGCACCTGCGGAAACAGTTTCAGCAAAAAATACTTTCAAGAAGATACTACTGCAAGTAAAAGCATTCTTCCTTCCTTCGACCATCGTTTGTGGTGAAAGGGGGAATACCTTGTGTGCCGTTTTTGAGAAGTAGATTTTGACTGTTCCTTGCACATTGTTATTGCCCGAAAGTTTACCTTTATCATTATAGTAAAATTGTACACATGAGGGTTTACTTCTTACTGTTGTTGTTCCCGTTGCTTGCTGTGGGCCAGTCATCCGATCAAGTAGATGCCTCCATTGCGCCCTTCCTCGCCAACAACCAATTCAGCGGGGTGATCACCATTGCCCGGGAAGGAAAAATCATTTATCAGAAAACAACCGGCTACCGCGATTTCGCTTCCCGTACCCCCCTGAAAAAGACAGACCTGTTCGAACTGGCTTCCGTTAGCAAACAGTTCACCTCTATGGTGATCATGCTACTGCAGGAAAAAGGGCAACTTCAATTCGATGACCCCGTTGAGCAGTACCTGGATATTCCCTATAAAAATATCACCATTCGTCATCTCCTCACGCACACATCCGGACTACCCGATTACCAGGCCATCATGGACAAACACTGGGATAAATCGAAGGTCGCGAATTATGACGACATACTCGCATATCTTAGGCGCTATGAACCTCCCACACGATTTCTGGCAGGCAGCCAATACGAATACAGCAATACCGGCTATGTTCTACTCGCGAGCATTGCAGAAAAAGCATCGGGGCGTGATTTTACTGAGATCTGCCGCACAGATATCTTTCAACCCCTGGGCATGAAAGATACCGACCTGCGTACGCCCGCTGAAAGATCGGCCATTCCCCATTTTGCAAGAGGACATATCGCGAATAGTAGCCAAACGATTTTTTTACCGGCGGACTTGTTCCCTTCTTCCAACTACACCATCTGGCTCGGTCACCGGGAAGGCCCGGGCAGAATCAGCTCTACGACCAACGACTTGCTGAAATGGGATGCTGCCCTGCGGAACAACCGGCTCATAAAAAAAGAAACGCTGAACGAGGCATATACTCCCATGTTGTTGAACGATGGACAAATTTCTTACTATGGTTTTGGCTGGGACATTTTTGATAACCAACCCAACCATACCATCGTTGGTCACAACGGTGACAATCCGGGATACAAAACGCAGATCTTACGCTCCGTTTTCAACGGAAAGACCCTGATCGTTCTTTCCAACAATGCTCCCGACAAATTCGACGAATTGGTCAAGACGCTGCAAAAACTGATCACAGAATAACTTCCTTACCATGAAACGATTTCTTCCCCTCCTTCTATTTCCCTTGCTCTCGCAAAGTCAGTCGGTACAAAAGCTGCACAAAAAAGCCATCGTGGTAGATTCCCACAACGACATCATCACCGCTTGTATTGAGAAAAATGTGCGCATGGACCAGGACCTAAGGGGGAAAACCCATTCAGACCTGCAACGCATGAAGGAAGGCGGACTGGATGTGCAGATTTTTTCGGTTTGGTGTGATGGAGAAAAACCTGCTCCCTTTCAATTTGCCAACAGGGAAATGGATTTGCTCGATGATGTGATCAAGAACAATCCCGATAAGATCGCTCTGACACGCACTACTGCCGAGATGGAGCAGGCGGTAAAAGAAAAAAAGATTGCCGCCCTGTTTGGTGTGGAAGGGGGGCACATGATTGAGAACAGTCTGGAAAAATTAGACCAGATCTATTCTCGCGGAGCACGGTATATGACGCTTACCTGGAACAATTCGACTGACTGGGCGACTTCTGCCTGGGATGAAACCTATAAAAAAGACAGTCTGGCAAAAACACACAAAGGGCTCACTGATTTTGGCAGGGAGGTGGTGAAAAGAATGAATCGCCTGGGCATGATGGTAGACCTTTCGCATGTTGGAGAACAAACTTTTTGGGATGCCATTGCTACGACGCGTAGTCCGGTCATCGTCTCTCACAGCAATGCCTGGAGTATTTGTCCTGTACCCCGCAATTTAAAAGATGACCAGATCCTGGCGGTAGGAAAAAATGGTGGTGTGATAGCGTTGAATTATTATTCCGGTTTTGTGGACAGTACATACAAGAAGAAGGAAGCGCTTTTTCAAAAAGCCCACCGCAAGGAAATTGATTCACTGATTGCATCCGGTGTACAGACGGAGTATGCCCTTACACTGATCACAGAAAAATATGCTGCGGAAGCAAATGAAGCGCGCCCATCATTGGAGCAACTATTGGCACACCTCGATCATATTGTACGGCTGATTGGCCCCGACCATGTTGGTATCGGTTCCGATTTTGATGGCATCAGTTCTTCCCCGAAGGGATTGGATGATGTGACCAGTTATCCGCTATTAACGGATGCCTTGCTCAAAAGAGGTTTCACCAAAAAACAGATCACGAACATATTGGGAGGCAATATCATCCGTGTCTGGAAGGCCAATGAGGCAGGTGCGGGGAAGTGAGATGACGCGAAATAATCTACTTCAGGGTGTTGGAAGAAGAATAGGAATAAGTGCTATTGATTAATGCCATGTGACTGCAGAAAAATGCAAACACCTGAATTTTATCACAGGGAGCCGAGTAAGATGAATGGGCGGTGATATTGTTTTGATATATCAAGAGAATATTTTCGGCGGCTATCTTTCGAATCTTAATGCCAGATTGTTTTTCTTTTCAGTAAATTGTTATCTCAATCAACGAACGCTCATTTACATGAAAAAAATCTTCCTTCTCCTCTTCTTGCCCCTGCAACTCTGTGCCCAACTGACCATGCATGATTTTAAAAATTATGCCTTCCCCACCGAACTCAAAGCGGGCCGGGGAAATCGAATCGCCTGGGCGATGGATGAAAAGGGAGTTAGAAATGTGTATGCAGCCGCCGGTCCTGATTTTACCCCCAGGAAACTAACCACCTTCACTCAAAACGATGGGCAGGAAATTACTTCTCTGCAATTTTCACCCAATGGAGAATGGATCGTATTCGTGCGGGGCGGTGACCATGGTGCTAACTATGATGCCTTGCAACCGATACAGGTAGCCGGTGAACCTCAACCTGCTAAAGTATCGGTATGGTCGGTGCCTTTCGCAGGCGGAGCTGCCCGTATATTATCTGAAGGTGATGCCCCTACCATCCATCCCAACAACCAACAGGTGACCTTCATCAAATCGGGACAGGTTTTTCAGGTAGCCATTCAAGGTTCATCGGCTGCGAAATCACTTTTTACCACAAGGGGCAATGTGGGCGCGCTGGAATGGTCTTCCGATTCTTCCAATGCCAAATTGTTGTTTGTGGCGAACAGAAATGATCACTCACTGATCGGAATGTATCGCAGCAAGGAAGACGTTATCCAATGGGTAGCCCCTTCCTTCAGCAGAGATCAATCTCCGCGCTGGTCACCCGACAGTAAAAAAATAGTATTCATCAGAAGACCCGGAACCGGTGGTCAACCCGATTCCATGTTAGTGAAACCTGCCACCCCCTGGAAAATTGTAATTGCAGACCCCGAAGCCGGCACCCATCGAACCGTTTGGGAATCCTCGGGTAAAGGAACGGCTTCCTTTCCCACCCCCCACGGTGGTGCCAACCTGCACTGGGCAGCCGGTGATCAACATGTATTTCTCTCCTACCAGGATGGATGGCCGCATTAGTACCGCCTTCCCACCACAGGCGGAAAAGAAACATTGCTCACACCGGGCAATTTCATGTGCGAGCACATCAGCCTGAGTGCAGATCGCACCACACTCACGTTCAGTGCCAATGCCGGAAAAGATGCCAACGATATCGAAAGAAGACATGCAGCAAGCGTTGCAGTGAACGGTGAACCCATGCAGGTGCTCACACCGGGAACAGATGCAGAATGGATGCCGGTAAGTTTATCGGATGGAAAATCGGTTGCCCTGATCAGCGCAACCGCCAGCAGACCTCCACTGCCTGCCATACTTCCACTGTCAGATAAAAAAATACAATTGCTGGGAGAGAAAGAATTTCTTTCACCGGAGTTCCCATCAAAAGAATTCGTTACACCCATTCCCGTTACCTTCAAAGCAGCAGATGGTGTTCTTGTGCATGCACAATTGTTTCGGCAACCCGGCATCACCGGTAAAAGACCCGCCATCGTTTATGTTCATGGTGGCCCTCCCCGCCAAATGCTCCTGAGCTGGCATTATTCAGATTACTATTCCAATGCCTATGCCAGCAATCAATACCTTGCCCACCTCGGTTTTGTTGTTTTGTCTGTCAACTATCGGTTGGGCATCGGTTATGGATACGCTTTTCACCAACCTGCTAAAGGTGGTGCTATGGGGGCATCCGAATACCAGGACATCAAAGCTGCCGGTCAATGGTTGCAACAACAAAATTTTGTTGACCCGCAACGCATCGGCATCTATGGCGGATCCTATGGCGGCTATCTCACAGCTCTGGCACTGGCGCGCGATTCAAAAATTTTTGCTGCCGGTGTAGATATACATGGTGTACACGATTGGACCATCCAGGCATCCATGAACGCACAAAATGATAAGTACGAGAAAGCCCCCGACAGAGAACTGGCATTGAAAACTGCCTGGACATCATCTCCCATCTCTGACCTGAGTAAATGGACTTCCCCCGTGATGATCATTCATGCCGATGATGACCGCAACGTTCGATTCAATCAAAGCGTTGACCTCGTGAACCGGCTGACAAAAAGAAAAATTCCCATGGAAACCATGATGATTCCCGATGATACCCATCACTGGATGAACCACAACAATGCCGTAGGCGTATATCAGTCCGCTGCAGAGTTCTTCGTTAAAAAACTTAAACCCTGATCACATGATCTCGCCGTTAAAAAAATGGGGTGGGAGTCTTTTGCTCTCCTCACTGTTTTTCATCTCCCATGCTCAAAGTTTTACTTCTGCAGAAATCTCCCGCTGGGAGAAAAGAGCTGCTGCCACCAACATCATCAGAGACAAGTGGGGCATTGCCCATGTTATGGGAAAAACGGATGCCGATGCAGTTTTCGGTTTGTTGTATGCCCAGTGTGAAGATGATTTTCCACGGGTAGAAATGAATTACATCGAAAAGCTGGGAAGAATGGCGGAAGTTACAGGAGAGAAAGACTTGTATGAAGATCTGCTGATACGACTGATCATCGATACTACCGATGCCAAAAAAGATTTCCAAACGGCCCCTGTCTGGCTGAAATCATTGCTGCAAGCCTATGCCGATGGCATCAACTATTATTTGTACAAACACCCCGGTGTTCGTCCCGCCTTATTACAAAGATTCGAGCCCTGGTTCCCACTGTTGTGGACCGACGGAAGCATTGGCGCTATTGATATTGCGGAGATCAATGTGAACGACCTGAAAAAATTTTATGGCAAGGGAGCAGTTGCGCTGAATACAGACACCAAAAAAACAGACCCGCCAACAGACGGCTCCAATGGCTTTGCTTTTGCACCTTCCATTACCGAATCGGGCAATGCCATTCTTTACATCAATCCGCACACCACTTTCTATTTCCGCCCGGAAATTTCCATGCAAAGTG
>DAIMYK010000112.1:0-6052 GCA_036734525.1 Sediminibacterium sp.
GAATATATGATCATCTCTAAAGTCATACATCCTGGAACAAAATATTTCTTCGAATACACTTTGATCAGGAGATCAGTATTTTTTCACGCGTTGTAAGGAAGAACAGGGGTAAGGTAGCACTCAGCGATGAGTCGAGACCCGATGCCGAGTTAAGCGTTTTGAGTTAACTGATTTTTTCTTCAATTAACATTGTATTGGCTATTATCTGATGGCCAATATATTGATTAGTCGTACCTTTGCACCCGAAAGCGCAAGATAAGCGCACAATACCGGGAATTAAGACCAGAAGTACTTCATCAACGATTGTTTTTTCCGGGCCATTACCTTTAACAATTTAAAATCATATGTCATGAACGACCTATCTATGCACCCGCATGCCAATACTGAAGCGAACGATTCATCTCTTACTGCATCAAAGAATGCACACCAAGACAACAGCACCAACAGTGTAAAATCTGCACAAAACCGTACACGTTTCGGTATCGCTGACCTTTGGAAAATTCAAAGAAATCAACGTAGTGCAATGACGCAACGTCGCAGCATCCTGTAATTCCTGTTAATTGAATGAATTTCCGGCAGTAACCATCAAACAATGGCTATTGCCGGTTTTTTATTTGAGTTACCATCAGATAGCTACTGCCCGGATGAATACAGGTCATTAGCAAAATCTTCAGTAACTTAAGGGCTGATATATTGCCAAGTTTTATTCAGCTACCCATGTCAGCCAGCCAATCATCTACCCGCAGTGCATTTATTTTGCTGACCTCCCTTTTTTTTCTATGGGGTTTTGTTCATAATCTCGATCCCATCCTAATTCCCCACCTAAAAAAAGCTTTCAGTCTTTCTACCCTTGAAGCAGCATTGGTAGATTCCTCTATTTTTATCGCCTATTTTATCATGGCATTGCCTGCCGGTATCCTCATACGCAGGTATGGTTACAAGACAACCATTTTGATGGGGCTGCTTCTCTTTGCACTTGGTTCTTTTCTCTTCGTGCCCGCTGCTGCCACCCGATTGTATATCTTTTTTTTAGGAGCCCTGTTCGTTATCGGAAGCGGTTTGGCCTTATTGGAAACTGCTGCTAACCCTTATGCCGCTCTGTTGGGAGATCCGGCTACTGCTTCCCGCCGGCTTAATTTTGCACAGGCGTTCAATGGTTTGGCAGTTACTATTGCTCCCATCATTGGTGCCGGAGTAATTCTTACCAAGGATATTCCTGCTGAGGAATTAGATCAAATGTCCCCGTTGGCGAGGCAGACAGCATTGGCAGCGGAAGCTTCGTCCGTTCAACTCCCATATTCAATTATAGGTGCAGTAATCATTGTAGTAGCATTTATTTTCTTGCAAATCAAGATGCCGGATATAAGGGAGAAAGGAAAAACTGTACCGGGGTGGAAGGAATTGATAGCTGTGTGGCAAGTGCAACATTTGCGAAACGCAGTGATAGCTCAATTTTTTTATGTAGGAGCACAAGTATGTGTGAACAGTCTTTTTATTCTATATGCTGCCAAGTCAGCGAATATGGATAAAAGTACCGCTGCCACATATCTGGGAATAGGCTACGGGATATCATTCATGCTGG
This sequence comes from Sediminibacterium sp., assembly GCA_036734525.1. Classification (GTDB taxonomy): domain Bacteria; phylum Bacteroidota; class Bacteroidia; order Chitinophagales; family Chitinophagaceae; genus Sediminibacterium. The sequence continues at coordinate 1,583 of DAIMYK010000112.1, forward strand.
GGCGATTCATTGGTACTTTTTTCATGCAATGGATAGCTCCTGCAAAACTGCTGACCATCTATGCCTTTCTTAATATTGCCCTTTGCTGTATGGCAGTTTACGGACAAGGAATGACTGCTCTTTACACTGTTTTTGCCATCAGTTTTTTCATGTCGATCATGTTTCCAACTATTTTCTCTCTGGGCATACGGGAACTAAAAGGTCATACCGAGATCGGAAGCAGTTGGATAGTGATGGCTATTGTTGGGGGAGGAATTCTGCCTTTGCTCTTCGGACTTATCACTGACCTGACGGGAAACATTCAAAATGGTTATTTTGTACCGATGATCTGTTTTGTGGTAGTAGCATGGTTTGGATGGAAGGGACACATGATTCAATCAACAAATAGGCAATGACACAACAGCATGTACTCATACTTGATTTGAAGGATGACCCTGCAGCAATCGCTGCTTATGAAGAATGGCACCAAAAAGTTTGGCCCGATATATTGAAAAGTATCCGGGATGCAGGAATTGAAGAATTGCAAATATTCAGGGCCGGTAACAGACTGGTCATGCTGATGAATACCCAACCTCATTTTGATTTTGCTGAAAAGTCTCTAGCTGATGCCAACAATCCTCTGGTACAGGAATGGGAAAAATTAATGGACCGGTTTCAGCAGCGATTACCTTTTGCCGCACCCGGAGAAAAATGGGTGCGCATGTCGTCTATTTTTTCACTCAAAGATGCATTGTCCCATGTTCAGTCTTGAAAATAAAAAAGCAATTATAACTGGCGCCGGGAGTGGAATTGGAAGGGCCATCGCCTGTTTGTTCGCTCAGCAATCTGCAGAAGTACACCTAATCGATGTACATAATGATTCACTTTTGGAAACCAAGGCAATCATTGCGGCAGCTGGGGGAAAAGTAATCACACACGTGGCAGATGTAACCCAAATGGAACAGGTGAAATCAGTATTCCAATCAATTGATCTCGCTCATATTTTGGTGAACTGCGCAGGGATAGCTCACGTGGGCAAGGCTGCCGGGACTACTCCGGAAGATTTTGATCGAATTTATCAGGTCAATGTAAAGGGTGTCTACCACTGTTTGCATGCAGGGATTCCTGTCTTGTTAAAAGCCGGTGGAGGTGCCATTCTCAACATGGCATCCATTGCAGGTATCACCGGTATTCCTGACAGATTTGCCTACAGCATGAGCAAAGGTGCAGTGATAGCGATGACAAGAAGTGTAGCTATAGATTATTTACAGCAAGGGATTCGTTGTAATTCTATTTCCCCCGCCAGAATACATACTCCATTTGTAGATGGATTCATTGCTAAAAATTATCCGGGACAGGAAGAATCTATGTTACAAAAACTGGCTGCCTCCCAGCCGATAGGAAGAATGGGAACTGTAGGGGAAGTAGCACAACTGGCATTGTATCTCTGTAGTGATGCAGCATCATTTATCTCTGGAAATGATTATCCCATTGATGGTGGATACCTGCACCTCAATCATTAAAAACATCCATCATAAAGCTTACAGATGCAATGTATCAACCTGTATACTTATCTTGGATATGATTTCAATCAATAACAACTCTAATTTATGCGACTGATCAGATGGGGAAAAGCCGGAGAGGAAAAGCCGGGAATTTATTTGAATGGAAATTGTTATGATGTTTCCACACATTTTTCAGATTACAATGAAGCGTTTTTTAGCAATGGAGGAGTTGAACAACTTGCTTCATTGATTGAAACAACTTCATTCAACATGCTTCCTAAAGATATTCGCTATGGTGCACCGGTGGCAAGGCCGTCTAAGATCGTATGCATCGGACTCAACTATGCCAAACATGCGACGGAAACAGGGGCACCTGTTCCTACCGAACCCATCATTTTTCTCAAAGCAACTACTGCCATCACAGGTCCCTATGACCCCATCATATTACCACGTAATTCCACCAAGACAGATTGGGAAGTGGAACTGGCGGTAGTTATAGGAAAAAAAGCATCCTATGTCAGCAAGGAAGATGCCCTTTCATATGTTGCCGGCTATTGCTTGCACAATGATGTGAGCGAGCGGTCATTTCAATTGGAGAGAGGTGGTACCTGGGACAAAGGCAAGGGGTGTGACAGTTTTGCACCATTGGGTCCCTGGCTCGTGACAACCGATGAAATTCCTGATCCGCATCACCTTAAGCTCTGGTTACATGTTAATGGACGATTGATTCAGGAAAGTAATACCGACGACCTGATTTTTGATGTGCCAACTTTGATTGCCTACACAAGTCAGTTCATGACCTTGTTGCCGGGAGATATTATTTCAACCGGAACTCCGCAAGGTGTTGGAATGGGTATGAAACCTGATCCGCTTTACCTTCGGGCAGGTGATGTGGTGGAGTTGGGTATTGAAGGATTGGGATGCTCTCAACAAACAGTCATAAAGGCAGAATAAATCCGGCATATGAATTTACAACTTGCGAATAAGGTTATTCTTGTCACCGGCGGAGCCAGTGGAATTGGGAAAGCTGTTGTCAATGCACTTGCTGCAGAATCAGCCATACCTGTTATTATTGACAGACAGGCAGATGCTGTTAAGACACTGACCAATGAATTGCTGTTGCACGGACATACCACCATGCAGGTGGTTGCTGATCTTACTGAGTCAGGAAGTACGGAGAAGATCATACAAACGGTCATCAACCAAACCGGACGCATCGATGGATTGGTCAACAATGCAGGCATAAATGATGGGGTAGGACTGGAAAAAGGAGACCTGGCAGGGTTTCGGATGAGTCTTGAAAAAAATCTGGTTCACTATTATGGTATGGCACATTATGCTCTTCCCTGGCTCAAAAAATCACCGCAGGCCGCCATTGTGAATGTAATTTCCAAAACAGCTGAGACAGGACAAGGAAATACTTCTGCCTATGCAGCCTCCAACGGAGGTCGCAGTGCCTTGACGCGTGAGTGGGCAGTAGAATTATTACCTGCCGGCATCAGGGTCAATGGAGTGGTGGTAGCAGAGTGTGATACCCCGGCATACCAAACCTGGCTACAGACCTTGTCTAACCCGGAAGATAAATTAAAAGAAATTCAGTCCCGTATTCCCCTGGAAAACAGAATGACAACACCTGAAGAGGTTGCAGCAGCCATTCTTTTCTTGTTGTCGCCGGTTTCCTCCCATACAACCGGACAATTGCTACATGTCGATGGAGGTTATGTACATCTGGACAGGGCACTGGCGGGAAATATTTCTCGGTGAAAAAAATATATTATTTTCATCCTCTAAATCAGATTGTAAATGAAAAAATCTTTGGGTATTGCCCTTTTGTTGATGCTGGCCTGTAATAAAAACAGTAACCAGCATTCTATTACGGTTCCTGATGTGATTCAGGCTGAAAAAAGAAGGGGAAACATTACCGGTATTATCCGTGTATATGACAATGATGGGAAGGAGATGGCAGATGCCGGTGGAGTGATTATAAAAATCGAACAGAGCAATGTGACCACTCAGAGTGCTTCTAATGGGAAATGGACGCTTGATTCCATTCCTTTCGGCACTTATGATATTTCCTTTTCAAAGACCGGATTTGGTTCTAACCGGATCACGGGATTGTACCATGCTGCCGTCAATCACGCCACCACCAATGTTGGATCTAACCGCTACATCAGCATGGTTTCAACCATCAATATTACCAAGGTGGCAGTAAAAAAGCTCAGTGAGACTTCTCCTCAGATTCCCCCGCTGATTGCAGCAGGTGTAATCAAGGAAGATGGCATACTGTTTAATCCGGTATTTGCCTCTACCGGAGCGGATGAAAAAGCAGTGCGATTCTTTTTCAGCACTTCTCCTGATGTTAGTTCAACCAATTATATGGTAACTGAAAAACAAAGATATACAGGCAAGGAAGGTGTTTTCGAGAATGATAATTTTAAATTGAGCTGGTGGCTAGACAATGGGTTTACTCCGGGTCAAACCATTTATTTAAAAGCATATGGCGACGCCAGAATTTCTGATGATTATGAAGATGCTATCTCAGGGTTGATGATTTTCACATCTCTCTCTGCCAATGGATCTCCCGTTGCTTCATTTGTTTTACCTGACAAAAAATAGATATTTGTGTTAATTTACTTCCAGTGTCGTACGCTATTGAGTACGACACTTTTTTTTGCCCAACACATCATATAACATTCAAAACAAATTGGGGCGGTTGGATCTGATAGGGGTGGTTGAGTTGGAGGGCATTGCTTTTTTACCAGAAAGTAAGTATATTCAAGCATCCAAAAAACTACGTATGAAAAAGACTATTGGAATTGCACTCCTGTTGATACTTGCCTGTAATAAGAACAGCACCCAGCATGCTATTGTTGTACCTGACGATATCCAGGCAGAAAATAGAAGAGGAAATATAATGGGAGGTATCCGCTTGTATGATCTCGATGGAAATGCTTTGCAAGACGGAAGTGGGGTAACTGTATCTATC
>DAIMYK010000113.1:0-6049 GCA_036734525.1 Sediminibacterium sp.
AATAAGACAGTCTATAAAGTCATCTAATGATGCATTCGGACTACCCTGTTTGAAGGAGCAGGTTCACCAAATTGAACCCGGTTTTTGGATGCAGGCCGAACAACAACACCCACGTCGGTTACAAAGGGCCCTGGAAGTGTGGCATGCTACCGGTCAATCTATTTTACATTTCAGACAGGCAGATAAAGTACAGCGTCCTTTCCGGATCTTACCATACTGTCTAACCATGCCCTCTGCATTGCTAAGGGAAAGAATCGATCGCAGGGTAGATCAGATGATTGCTGCCGGCTTATTGGATGAAGTTCGGGAGCTGATGCCTTTTCGCCATCTTCCGGCATTACACACTGTAGGCTATCGTGAATTAATGGAACACCTGGATGGGAAATATTCCCTCGATCTGGCCATACAGAAAATAAAAATCAATACATGGCAATATGCAAGAAGGCAAATGACCTGGTGGAAAAAGCAACCCAACATCCATTTCCTCCCTGCACATGAAAATCCACTGAATGCAATCCTCACACAAATTGGAATATAATCAGACGATCCGGATGTAAGTAAAATGTGGTAACCCTCAATTAAAATTTAAACCCTATCGTCGCCAATAATCTGCCGATACTTCCTGTTTGCTCAGCATAAGTGTTGGGTTTGTCATTCAACAAATAAGGAAAAACAACATCTCTGTTGAAAGTATGCGCGTAGGTAAGATCTAAGAAAATCCCTTTATTGCGATATCCGATTCCTCCACTGGCAACTGTTCTGCCTGCTTTGAATTCATTGTTGTAAGGGCTTCCATAATAAGCACCGCCCAATCTCAGCATGAACGTGTTGAATTTTATTTCACCACCCAGTCGGGCATTGATATTTCCCCGATAAATGTCACGGACTGTTTCATTCAGGTAACGATAGTAAGCATCCTGCTGTTCAGAAACGAATTCACCACCGATGAAACGTGCTCCTCTGTAATTGACAAATTCCAAATCAGCACTAATAAATGCCCGTTGTAAGCGGGTGTCATTGATTTCACGGAAAACATGACTAATACTCGCAACGGCACGCCAGGGAGTAATCATCGTATATTCACGAACACCGGCATTGCCACTGTTCAGCTGATCACTCGTTTCAGTTCGGAGACCGGCATAGGATTCCGTATTGGCGGTAATGGAACTTCTAATTTTATCCCGAAAGCCAATCATCTGAGGCGTATGAAATGCAAAACCCAGGCGCCACATGCCTGCCGGTTTATAGATCATCCCTAGTTTGGCACCGATACCAAAACCATTGGAGGAAAATAATTCCTTGTATTCAAAGAAACTAAACTGATTATTAGGATTGTTGGTAGCATCCCTTTCAGTATAGTTGAACTCTCTGCTGTATTGAATGATTGGGAAAGTAAAACTTGCTCCAACATACAATCGGTCTTCCACATTTCCTGCTGTACCAATCGCGACCTCGTTATAACTTCCCCGGGTGATTGCATCAAAGAATTGGTTGACTCCCGTCGAAATGGGCACCAGACTTTGATAGCCACTTACGATTCCTCCAGGCCCCTGGGTGGTATCAACAAGAAATGTACGGAAAGCAAGTGAGGAACCGAAAATGTAGTTACTCAGTGCAGCATTTGTATCGGCACGATCCCGAATCAATTCCTCCAGATATTGCTCTGTGAAGGAGCTGAAATTATTGAACCCCCTGAATGAATGCCGGTTTTGATAATTCGCCAATTGTGTTACGGAAATAGCGAAGGCGCTGCTGTTGTAACGGGAATATCCATCGCGTTTGGTTTTTCCCCAAACTGCTCCAATGGTACCGTACTCAAATGCATTTCTGTTATTCGATGTATCAGTCCCCCTGAAAGAAAAGCGATTGTTGTTAAGTCCCATACACGGTGTCAGGATAACTTCACGGGTACGGTACAACCCCAGGCCAGCCGGATTCTCATGGTTGTCAGAAAGTTCTCCCCCCAATGACCCCATAGTGCCCCCTATTGCCACCATGCGGGCAGTTCCATTTTGAGTAAACCAGGCGGTTCTCAAAGCATCTTCCGGCATCTGAGCCTGAAGGGCACCGACCAGGAAGGTAGAGAGGAAGAGTGCCGATAAAGTACGTTTCATATGTTGTTTTTTTCAGACCGGGCAAAGGTTTAGCTTCTTCCGGCAGTAGAAGTGAAGAGACGAAGATTCAAAATCACTGAAATTTAGTTGCCACGACCACCGCGACCTCCGCTGGCAGAGGAGCCGGCACTTCCAAAGCCACCACTGAATCCTCCGGCAGAAGACGAGGGAGCCGAGGTGCTGCCAACCCCGGAGTTGCCAAAACTTCGGGAAGGACGACTGTAACTACCTCCTTCATATCCGCCACCGGCAGGGGCAATAACAGTACGCATAAGACTTCCAAAAGATCTGTTGGTACTGCCGCTGGTTCCATTCTGTTTGTTTATAAAAGAATATCCATTGTTGTTATTGAAGCTTCTGTTGCGGGCTGCAGACAAAGCATTGAGGGATGGTGAACCCCCGGAAAATTTCGGGGTACTATAGTTAATTAGTGTGAAATAAGGATTGTTCCAACCGAATCCACCGAACATGTTCCATCCTCCAAAACCTCCCCAACCACCTGTAAAGCCCCAGCCCCCATTCAGGGGAAAGAAAGGATGACCCCAGGAATTGAAAGTCGGACAAGTGAAGCAGTTATAGAATGAATTGAAATGATTGAAAGTAAGCGGCGTAAAATTGTAGCGGCAATCGTTCCAGTAGCTGAAGTCATCTATGGATGACCATCTGTTGCGATTGGCTACCTTTCTGCGCAGATAGGCATCGTCTTGAGAACCCATGTACTCCTGGTATTCCTCCCGATTGCGGTTATTGGTATATTCCTCTTCTCCCACCGGCCTTCCGGGTGAAAAGTAAACATCATCCGGAGTTTGTCCGGCCTTGTAAGCTGTGCAGGAAGTCAGAAAAATGACACCGACCAGGGAACTTAGCAAAACTGTTTTCATAAAGGTGGTTTTAGAGATGATATAAAGTTAGTTACATTTGCGCAACTCTTCCGTCTTTTTAACAATTACAAAAGTCATGCCAACAATTGTTAGTAAAACGGGTGGTTATAAATGATTGATTATGAGCAAAGAAATTACTTCCCGGTCACAAGATTACTCCCAGTGGTACAATGACCTGATCATCAAAGGCAGTCTGGCAGATTACAGTGCTGTCAGAGGTTGTATGGTCATTAAACCCTATGGTTTTGCACTCTGGGAAAATATGCGGGATGTATTGGATAGAATGTTCAAAGAAACCGGACACCAAAATGCTTATTTCCCCTTGTTCGTACCTAAAAGTTTGTTTGAAGCGGAAGAAAAAAATGCCGAGGGTTTCGCCAAGGAGTGTGCTGTGGTTACCCACTACAGATTAAAAAATGATCCTGCAAATCCCGGAAAATTGATGGTAGATCCTGAGGCAAAACTGGAGGAAGAGCTGGTAGTTCGTCCTACCAGTGAAGCCATTATCTGGAATACGTATAAAGGATGGATTCAGTCATACCGTGATCTTCCTATCCTGGTGAATCAATGGGCCAACGTGGTACGTTGGGAAATGCGTACCCGTCTGTTCCTGCGAACTGCAGAATTTCTCTGGCAGGAAGGCCACACCGCGCACGCCACCAAAGAGGAAGCATTGGTGGAAACAAAAAAAATGCTCGATGTATATGCTGACTTCGTTGAAAATTGGATGGCATTGCCTGTGATCAAAGGAGTTAAATCTCCCAATGAAAGATTCGCCGGTGCAGAAGATACCTATTGTATCGAAGCCCTGATGCAGGATGGTAAAGCATTACAGGCAGGCACCTCTCATTTCCTGGGGCAGAATTTTGCACGTGCATTTGATGTAAAATTCAGCGACAGGGAAAATAAATTGGATTACGTTTGGGCTACCAGTTGGGGGGTAAGTACCCGATTGATCGGTGCATTGGTGATGGCGCACAGTGATGATGAAGGTCTGATCCTTCCTCCAAAACTGGCACCTACACAAGTGGTGATAGTTCCTATTTTCAAAGGACCCGAACAGAAGGCTTTGTTAGATGAAACAGTATTGCCCCTGATGAAAGAACTTCGTGCCTTGGGCATCTCAGTAAAATACGACGACAGTGATAATGCCCGTCCGGGATGGAAGTTTGCGGAGTATGAAATGAAGGGCGTACCTGTTCGCTTAGCCATCGGTGCCCGTGATCTGGAAAACAAAGTGGTGGAAGTTGCTCGCAGAGACACAAAAGAGAAAAAAACTGTGCCTCTGGAGGGTATCACTTCTTATATCCATCAACTGCTGGAGGAAATTCAACAGAATCTTTACAACAGAGCGCTTCAATTCAGAAATGAACACATAACTACTGCCAATAGTTGGGAAGAGTTTATGACTTTACTGGATACTAAGGGTGGATTTATCTCTGCGCACTGGGATGGTACCGCTGAAACGGAAGAAAAAATAAAAGAACTGACTAAAGCTACTATTCGCTGTATTCCCTTTGATCAGCCGGCAGAAAATGGTACTTGTGTATATACCGGACAACCCTCTGCACAACGGGTGCTTTTTGCGCGTGCTTATTGATGCAATCACCTGTTTCCCGTTCTACATTATGAAGCAGAAGGAAGTGCCGGCATACTTGCTACCCTACCTACACGGGCAAGTTATTTTACTCGACAAACCATTGGGCTGGACTTCCTTCGATGTAGTTAGAAAAGTTCGAAATCTCACCCGCATCAAAAAAGTAGGTCATGCCGGAACATTGGATCCACTGGCTACAGGACTGCTGATTGTTTGCACGGGTAAGTTCACGAAGGAGATCAATCGGTACATGGGCATGGAAAAAGAATATACAGGAACTTTCACGATAGGAGCAATCACACCTACCTACGACCTGGAAAGTGAGCCCATCCAGCAACGCCCTTTTGAACACATCACATCAGCTGATATTGATAGAGCTGTGCAACAACGCACCGGCCCTATCCTGCAGGTGCCTCCTCAACATTCGGCTATCAAGAAAGACGGTAAGCCTGTTTACCTGGCGGCCAGAAAAGGCAAGGAAATTCAATTGGAACCCAGACCTGTTACTATTTATACATTCGAGATAACTTCTGTTGAATTGCCTGTTTTGCATTTTAGGGTGGTTTGTTCCACCGGTACCTATATCAGAAGTCTGGCGAATGATATAGGCCAGATACTGGGAACAGGGGCATATTTGAGTAGTCTTCGAAGAACACGAATTGGTGAGTTTAAAGCAGAGGATGCACTTAGTCCGGAACAGTTCCAACAACAGATTGCGGATCTGGCTGCTGCATCAGAAGGGCAAGCCAATTCCCAATTGTAATCCGAAATTTTCAACAGTCAAACCATTCGGTCTTTTTTCGTTCAGTGCAAAAGTATTGATCCACCCGTTATTAAATGGACGGGCAGGATCTTTCACTTTGTATGCTCCATCGAGACGAATGAGGAAATAAGTAAAATCAAATCTTAGTCCGGCACCCATGGCAATAGCAAGGTCTTTGGCCAGTCGCTTCAATGAAAAACGTGCATCAGGATCACCGGGAATATTCTTTACACTCCAGATATTACCAATGTCAGTGAATAGGGCTGATTCGATTTTGAATCCACCGATGCTGGTAAGTCTGAATCGATATTCAAAATTCATCTCCAGCTGCATATCACCGAACCTATCGCGGTAAGTGGTTTTGGTTATGGTATCACTTTGTACGGAACTGCCTAAGCCTATCTGTCGTAAGCGCCAGGCACGCATGCTGTTGGGTCCTCCACCGAAAAATTGTTTGAAGAAGGGAAGGGTATTGCCAATGAGTGGATCTGAACCGTAATTATAGCCAACCCCGGCAAAAGCCCGAAAGGCAATGGAGCGTTTGTCATATTTTATGGTCTGCCTGTATTCCGCTTCTGTTTTTACAAAACGGTAAATCTGTGAGGGGTTTATATTGAAAATAGAAAACAATCCTCCGGATTCTTCCAATCCAAATCGAATGAAATGGCTTTTGATGGGATTGCGTGCTGAAGGG
>DAIMYK010000114.1:0-5983 GCA_036734525.1 Sediminibacterium sp.
CAATCTAACTTCGCTGACACACCGCTCCCGATAGGCACAAAAGCGAGTTAACCAGGGAATAAGTGGCTCTTCTTCTGCAGATTGCATCCCGTTTCTTTGGCGGCAAGTTACTTCTATTATAGATGCTTGGTGCCAATTCCGGGCCAATAAAAATATCCCCGCTTTAGATTCCAGCTTATTGTTTTTCACACCCGCAATGTTGGGTATAAAACGCGATTAAAAATTAAACAAATTGCAGTAGGTTTGTTGCCAACCTAAACCACTTAGAATGAAATTTATTGTCAACTCTTCTGCTCTGCTGAAACACTTGCAACAAATCAGTGGAGTAATCAATACCAATACCGTTTTACCGATTCTGGAGGACTTTCTTTTTGAGATTCAGGATGAAAAACTTACTGTGGTTGCAACCGACCTGGAAACAGTGATGCTTATCCGGATGGAAGTTAAAAGCAAAACCAACGGCAAAGTGTGTATTCCTGCCCGCATTCTGCTTGACTCTTTGAAAAATATCGGCGACCAGCCGCTCACATTTAATATTGATAAAAATTTCGCGGTAGAAATTACCAGCGACAACGGTAAGTACAAGGTGATGGGAGAAAATCCGGATAATTTTCCGAAAGAACCCACCGCCGACGATACCACCAGCTTTGAAATGACCAGCAATGCCCTGTTGACCGCTATCAACAAAACATTGTTTGCTGTCAGCAGTGATGACCTGCGTCCGGCAATGACAGGAGTTTTCTTCGAATTGTCACCTAAGGGAATTCAATTTGTTGCTACAGATGCCCACCGCCTTGTTCGCTACTAGAGATCTGATTTCAATGCCGGCAAACCAGATTCTTTCATCGTGCCCAAGAAGCCTTTGAACCTATTGAAAGGTGCATTGCCTGCAACCGATGATCCCATCATCATTAGCTATAACAGCAATCATTTTTTTGTGACCCATGGAGACACACAAATGATTTGGCGCCTCATTGATGCCCGCTTCCCTGACTATAAAGTAGTGATCCCCGCGAACAACCCCTATAGTCTTATTGTCAACAAAAACGCTTTCCAGAACGCCCTCCGCAGGGTGAATGTTTTCAGCAACAAGAGCACCAACCAGGTTGCCCTGAGCATTTCCGGCAGCGAACTTCAAATGGCCGCACAGGATATTGACTTTAGCTTTGAAGGTAATGAGCGCATGAGCTGCCAATACGATGGTGAAGACATTCAAATCGCCTTCAATGCGAAGTTTATGATCGAAATGCTGAGTGCCGCAGACACGGAAGATGTTAGATTGGAGCTGTCAACGCCTTCAAAGGCCGGGTTGATCAAGCCATCAGAACAGGCAGAGGGTGAAGACCTGCTGATGCTGGTCATGCCGCTGATGCTGAACAACTAATTCCTGCCCCAAAGCAGCCCTCAACCATGTTTGCCCTGAGAAGGCTATCGTTGGGGAAAAATGAAACAAGTACGCCCCGGACAAGCTTTGTTCGTAAATTGTGGTTTCATTGATTTATCATGATTGAGTCCATCATTCAGTACTTTTCTACCATCCCCAGCCTGCATCGTGCATTGATTTTGGCTGGCGGTATCTCTTTCTTTTGGCTGGCTGAATCAGCTATCCCCCTGTTCCGGTTCTCCTACCACAAATGGAAACATGCAGGCGTCAACCTGTTTTTTACCGCCACCACTATTGTTGTCAATTTTGCACTCGCCTTTCTTTTGGTGAAGGCGGGGGACTATGTTGTACAGAATAAATTCGGGCTGCTCTTTGTTTTTCCTTTGCCCAACTGGCTTTTTCTCATTGCCGGCCTGCTGTTATTAGACCTGGTTGGTGCCTGGCTGGTACACTATGTTGAACATAAGGTGAAGTGGATGTGGAAATTCCACATGGTTCATCATGCCGACACACACGTAGATACTACCACCGCCAATCGCCACCACCCGGGAGAAAGTGTTTTTCGCTTCATCTTCACTCTTGCTGGTGTTGTTTTGCTCGGAACGCCCATCTGGCTCGTCATGATCTATCAAAGTTGTAGCGTGGTACTCACGCAATTCAACCATGCCAATATCCGTCTGCCCGAGAAGCTGGACCAGATCATCAGTTGGGTGCTGGTGTCTCCCAATATGCACAAAGTGCACCACCACTATAAGCGCCCCGAAACAGATACCAATTACGGAAATATTTTTTCTGTCTGGGACCGCCTATTCGGCACTTATTACTATACGCCTGTTGACCAGTTGAAGTACGGACTTGATGTGCTGGATGATGCAACAGATCAAAACATGGCGTTTCAACTGGGTATCCCCTTTAATAAAAACATCCAAACAGATCGCTGATCTCTTTCTGCCGCAATGAATAAAGTTGCCATGATACCGGCCCGATATGCCGCTACCCGATTCCCGGCCAAACTCATGCAGCCGCTTGGCAACAAAACTGTCATACGTCATACCTATGACAATACTGTCGCAACCGGCTTGTTTGATGACGTTTACGTGGTTACGGACAGCGATATCATCTTCGAGGAAATAACGGCTCACGGCGGAAAAGCCATCATGAGCCAACGCAATCATGAAAGTGGCAGCGACCGAATTGCTGAAGCCATTGAAACCCTGCCCGCTGATATCGTTGTGAATGTACAGGGTGACGAGCCCTTTGTGAAAAAAGAGCCCTTAGAAAAATTACTGGAAGTGTTTGAGGGTGCGGATGGCGAGCTTGTTCAGGTAGCATCTCTCATGCAAGTGATGACGAATGCGGAACAAATCAAAGACCCGAATTTTGTAAAAGTAGCCGTTGATAAAAGCTTCTATGCGCTGCTTTTTTCCAGAAGCGTTATTCCCTATCCCCGCTCTGTTGATCCGGCACCCGTTTACTATGAACACATCGGGGTATATGCCTTTCGCAGGCAAGCACTGCTCGATTTTACACAATGGCCGATGACACCACTCGAGTCGGCAGAAAAAATCGAATGCCTTCGATACCTGGAAAACGGTGTCAGCATAAAAATGGTAGTCACCGATTACATGGGTGTGGAAATCGACACACCGGAAGACCTTGTAAAAGCTGCTGAACTCCTGAAGTAATCCTGCTCTGCCTTTTTTCGCGAATCGAACACAATACATTGGGTGAGCGGAAGGGCCTTTTGTTTTCCGGTGTCATCAAGGACACCAATTGGGTTTTTTCATTATCTTCCTTGTTGATTTTTTGCTTATGAAAAACAGTCTGCTGGTTCGCTGGTCCATCGTCGTTTCTCTCGCCGGCTTCATATTCGGATTTGATACCGTTGTCATCTCCGGCGCCAATCAGCCCATCAAAGAACTCTGGCATACCTCTCCCATCTTCCACGGATTTTTTATTATGTCCATGGCCCTCTGGGGAACTGTATTAGGTGCGCTGTTCGGAGGCATACCGACCCAGATCTGGGGAAGAAAAAAAGTGTTGCTCTGGGTGGGGATACTCTTCACGCTTTCTGCTTTTGGAACAGCCCTTGCCAACGACCCTTATGTCTTTTCCTTTTTCCGATTTATCGGTGGCGTTGGTATCGGCGTTTCTTCTGTTGTAGCACCTATTTATATTTCTGAAATTGCAACCCCTTCTACACGAGGACGACTTGTGGCGCTCTATCAATTCAATATTGTATTTGGTATCCTCGTTGCATTTGTCAGCAATTATGCCCTTGCGGGTTTCGGAGGAGAGAGCGATTGGCGATGGATGCTGGGCGTGTTGGCAATTCCCTCTATGCTTTATACCCTGCTTGTTTTCGGCATCGCCGAAAGTCCGCGTTGGCTCATAACCCGTCAAAACAATATTGCCAAAGCAAAAGAAATACTGCTCAGCGCAGGAGTTGAAGACATCGATGAAGCCGTTGCTGGAATTCTCTCCGGCGGATCAACAGAGCACCCTGCAGAATCAAGTGGTGGCTTGCTGAATAAAAAACATCGGCGGCTGGTCTCGTTGGCTTTCATGATTGCATTTTTCAACCAGCTATCTGGCATTAACTTCATTTTGTATTACGCCCCGGAAATTCTGGAACAGGCGGGATTGGCAACACGCGAATCATTGTTCAATTCCATCGCTATCGGCAGCACCAACCTGGTGTTCACTTTTGTGGGGCTCTACCTCATTGATCGCATTGGAAGAAAAACCTTGTTGCTCATTGGCTCCTTCGGTTATATCATAAGCCTCTCCATGGTTGCCTATGCCTTTTATGCACATGCCGGCCCGGTCTTCCTCATGTCCTTCCTGCTTCTTTTCATTGCTGCACACGCCATAGGGCAGGGCGCTGTTATCTGGGTTTTTATCTCGGAAATCTTTCCTACCCGTATCCGCAGTGCAGGTCAATCCTTTGGTGCCAGTATTCATTGGGTATTTGCCGCCCTCATCACGCTTGTAACACCGGTGTTCCTGGACAAAGAAAGTGGCATCTTCAAAGAAAACCCCTGGCCCATCTTTGCCTTCTTCGCCGGCATGATGGTCTTGCAACTCCTCTGGGTACTCATTAGCGTTCCGGAAACAAAGGGCATCTCATTGGAAGACCTGGAAAAGAAACTCCTGTCGAAGGAGTCGTAGATGCAGCTCAAGGATTGTAGTATCTTTGAACATCAATCTTTCTTTATGCCTCCTACTTTCAGGAACTTTAAAATGGTTGGCTATGTGATCTATGGTCGCGGCAGCCTTCACCAACTCGATGGTATTCTTGCGCCTCAAAGAAAACAAGGTGCTCCGATGATTTTTTTGGTTGACCACTTTTTTCAGGGACATCCCCTCTGCAATCGAATCCCGCTCAGAGACAACGACGAATTGATTTTCGCAGACGTCACCTGCGAACCAAAAACAACACAGGTAGATGCGCTGGCACAACAACTGAAAGAAAAGTATGGTACCGTGAGCGGCATCATCGGCATTGGCGGCGGCTCTACCCTCGACCTCGCAAAAGCAGTTTCGCTAATGATGAACAACCCCGGCAGCTCGGCAGACTACCAGGGTTGGGACCTGGTAAAGCTTCCCGGTGTTTATAAAGTTGGTATTCCCACGCTGAGCGGAACAGGCGCAGAAGTGAGTCGCACCACCGTTCTCACCGGTCCTACCCGCAAGCTCGGCATGAACAGCGACTTCACGCCCTTTGACCAAATTGTTTTAGACCCCGAGCTCACACAAAACGCTCCGGTGAACCAGCGATTTTATACAGGAATGGATTGTTACATCCACTGCATCGAAAGTTTAGAAGGAACTTATCTCAACGAATTCAGTAAGAGCTACGGTGAGAAAGCACTGGAGCTTTGCCGAAAAGTTTTTGTACACAGCAACGAATGGACCGATGCCTGTGATGACCAACTCATGATGGCCTCCTACGCCGGAGGCATGAGCATCGCGTACTCACAGGTTGGAGTAGCACATGCAGTAAGCTATGGACTTAGCTACCTGCTGGGAACCAAACATGGTATTGGCAACTGCATCGTGATGAATCACCTGGAAGAATATTATCCTGCCGGCGTGAAAGAATTCAAACAAATGGTTGATAAGAACAACATCGAAATACCACAGGGAATTTGTAAGGGATTAAGTGACGGCGACTTCGACAAGATGATTGATGTCTCCTTGGGAATGAAACCCCTCTGGGAAAACGCCCTCGGTGCTGACTGGGAAAAAATCATGACCCGCGACAAGCTTCGGGCACTCTACGAAAAATTATAATTGCTCACCCACCAACATTTTTGTTATGAAAAAATTTTTGCTGTCTGTTGCCGGCCTGTTGTTTTGTGTGCTGGTGTTTGCCCAATCCTTTTCGCCCCAGCTTTTCAATAGTTTGCGCTGGCGCATGATTGGCCCCTTTCGGGGCGGAAGAACCGTTGGTGCCGTAGGTGTTCCCGCACAGCCCGGGGTATTTTATATCGGTGTGAACAATGGGGGTGTTTGGAAAACCACCGCCTACGGAAGAACCTGGATACCCGTTTTCGACAAAGAAAGCACCTGCTCTGTTGGTGATGTTGCCGTATC
>DAIMYK010000115.1:0-5960 GCA_036734525.1 Sediminibacterium sp.
CGGCCCTGCGCAGCACCAGGAAGCGTGTGTATGTGTTCTTCATGGTGTGAATGTCGGGAGTAAGTATGCGCAGATTGTAGAGTTCTGCAGCCAGTTTACTTCCGATAGCTGCGCTGTGGCGGTGCCGGTGTTGAGAGATGTGGCGGGCACTGAGAGCGGTGTCTTCTGTCTCAATGAGTTTCCATTCATGTTTTTCCAGATAGTCGAGGCATTGCAGGATGGCCATAGGGTGACTGTGCACTTCTCTGATTTGGGACAATTCGACGTCGCGGTTGGCAAGCAGATTCTGGCTGATGGAGAGGTAGAGTTCCCCCACTACCACCAATTTACTTTTTTGCAGGAGGTTATAATTGGGAAGGATGCTGCCTGCGATAGAGTTTTCAATGGCCATGACGCCTCCTGCTGATTCGGTGTGATTGGAGGAGAGGCGAACCAGTTGCCGGAAGGTATCGCAGGGTATAACGGGAACCCCTTTTCCGAAGAAATGGTTGGCGGCTACCTGGTGGAAGCTACCTTCATAGCCCTGGATGCAGACTCCTTTTTGGAAGGCTTTGTTTTTCAGTTGAGGAAGTTGAGAGGAAGGTGACATTTGCTATGGATTGTATGGGCAACAAAAAACCCGGCTGTTGGCCGGGCTTCGTTATGATTTGTTTGGTTGTTTCAATTACGTCCCGGCTTCATTTATTGGTGAAGAAAAAAGAGAAAAAATAAAATTGGCCGTTGAAAGTCATAGCCAAATATACGAATTAAATCATGAAAACTAAAAAAATTACACTAACGTTAGTTAGTTTAGAGTAAATGACAATTAATATCTAAAAGAAAAAAGCCCCTCCGTGGAAACGGAGCGGCTTCTAACGATTGCTTGCCATATGAAAAAAAGTTAAAAGCTGTTAGTGACCGGCAAGCATAGCCACATGGTCAAGCTAAGGCTTTGATTAGTGAGCTTTAACAGTAGAATCACCAGTAGCAGCTACAGTAGAATCACCAGTAGCAGCTACAGTAGAATCACCAGATTTAACTGTAGAGTCACCAGTTGCAGCAGCATTTTCACCAGAACCGCAGGCAGCGAAAGCGCCCAGAACGAAAACGAATAACAGCTTTTTCATTGTTTTTTGTTTTTTTGAATGAATGAATTTTTAATTAATACGCGAAGGTAATAAAAGGTAACCTTTTGAAGTCCTGATTTTTGAAAAAATTTTTTTTAGCCGTTTTGGGGGTTACTTTTACCCCCCTGCAGGTATTAAAATTACAGACGTGAAAGGCGACACCAACGAACAGGCGCTACTTAAAGGCCTGGCCTCCAATGATTCCAGGGCCATTGAGACCCTCTACAAGGACCATTTTGGCATGGTACAGTCTTACATTCTGCAGAACAATGGCTCTTATGACGATGCAAGGGACATTTTTCAGGAAGCAATGATTGTGCTGTATGAAAAGGCTCAGAGCGACAATTTTGTCTTAACCTGTCAAATCAAAACCTATGTATATTCCATATGCCGGCGTCTATGGCTTAAACGGCTCCAACAACAGGGAAGATATTCCCAACCCGTGGAGAACCTGGAAGAAACTGTTGGCGTTGAGGAAGAAATAGAAGACCATGAGAAGCGGAACGCAGCTTTCGCCATCATGGACAGGGCCCTGGGAAGTCTGGGAGAACCCTGCAAAAGCCTGCTGGAGGGCTATTATATCCAGCAAAAGGACATGCAACAATTGGCAGAAATATTTGGATATACCAATGCCGATAATGCTAAAAACCAGAAGTACAAGTGCCTGATGCGGTTAAAAAAATTATTCTTCACACAGTATAACATTGGTGAATGATGCAAATGGATGATATTCTTTTACAGGAAGCAGTTGAACGGTATCTGAAAAATGAGATGTCGGAACAAGAGCGTTCTTATTTCGAACAACTGCGTACCAGTACCCCCGAAATCGATCAACTGGTCGTAGAACATGCCATGTTCCAACATGAAATGGACTTCTACGCAAACCGTCGCCGCATCAAAACTCAGTTCCACGACACCTATAATAAGTTACTCCAACAGGGCATCGTGCAGGATGGTACTGAAAAAACTACCGGTGGCAAGATCATTCAGCTTTTCCACCGCTACAAACGCGTAACAGGTATTGCTGCCGCCGTGGGTGGTGCCATCGCCCTCGTTATCAGCGGACTGGTTGTGTATTTTTCACCTGTGAACAATAATCAACTTGTTCAACTGAGCAAAGACATTGAAGTCATCAAGCGCAAGCAGCAATACCAGGGCAATCTGATCAATGAAGTGAAAAGCAAGATTCCGGAAAATGCTCGCCTGATCAGTGGTGGTACCGGTTTCATGATAGATACCAAGGGTTACCTGCTTACGAATGCACACGTATTGAAAGGTACCGGTGCAGTTGTAATCAATGGCAAGGGAGAGGAATTCAATGCCAATATCCTGCACATTGACCAACAGCGTGACCTCGCCATATTAAAAATTGACGATCCGGAATTCGAACCCCTGCGTTCCCTCCCCTACGGCATTCGGAAAACAAAATCTGAATTGGGAGAAGAGATATTCACCCTTGGATACCCCCGTAATGATATTGTTTACGGCGAAGGTTACCTTAGTTCAAGAAGTGGTTTCAACAGCGATACTCTCACCTATCAGTTACAAATCAGTGCCAATCCGGGTAATTCCGGTGGTCCGGTGTTCAATCGGCAGGGAGAAATCATTGGGGTTTTAAGTACTCGTCAGGCACAGGCTGAGGGTGCCGCCTTTGCTGTGAAATCCGGTTACATTTACTCCATGCTGGCAGACGTGAAAAAACTAGGTACTGAAGGATTGGGCAACATAAAAATCAATTCCCGCAGTTCACTGCGTGGTATGGATAGAAAAGAGCAGATCGTTCGTATCGAGAACTGTGTCTTTTTTGTGAAGGCTTACGAGAAATAATAATTTACACTTCAGAATGCCGGTTGTGGCTTGCCGCCTATAGTGCCCACAAATTTTCGGGATATTCCTTTTCCTCTACCAAACGGCGGATATTTCTTTCCACTTCCGGAGCATCTTCCTGATAGGTAACCCCAAACCAACGTGCTTCCGTTGGTATTACCCGCACTACTCCTTTTTGGTTTTCAATGAAAGCTCTTGTTGCTGAGGGGAGATAATATTCTGATTTGAGTTCATGTCCCTGCTGCAATAAGAATTCCCGAAAACCTTCTGCGCAGAAATCAACGAAACCGGGAGCGTAGCAAAAGAAGTTCATACTAACAGTACTATCTTCCGGTAAAGGGTGTTCCCCTTCCGCGTCCTGGTACACAATGACGCCGGCTTCATTTCTGGTTATGCTGGTCCTTTCCTGGATATCTGTTAGTAAGCCATCGGCATTTACAGCACACACACCCCGGCTACCCGTTCCGTTTTCACTGAGTGTATTGCTCAACCCATACCCAATGATACACTGGGTTTGCTCATTGCACTGCCGGGTGAGAAATGCATGTGCTTTTAT
This sequence comes from Sediminibacterium sp., assembly GCA_036734525.1. Lineage (GTDB taxonomy): Bacteria > Bacteroidota > Bacteroidia > Chitinophagales > Chitinophagaceae > Sediminibacterium. The sequence goes on from DAIMYK010000115.1 coordinate 3,490, forward strand.
GAAAGCATCCCTTCCGTAAAAATCATCGGCATTGATGATTGCGAAGGGTTCATGCAGGTGACCCTGGCAGCAAAGCAAGGCATGTGCTGTTCCCCAGGGCTTGGTTCTTCCTGCGGGAACAGAAAAATCACCGATGTGTGAACGTAAATCCTGGTAAACATAATCGGTAGCTATGCGACCCTTGAGTTTGGGTTCCATCATTTCTTTGAAAACATCCGCTAAATCTTCCCGGATGATGAATACTGCTTTCCCAAAACCTGCGCGAATGGCATCATAGATGGAATACTCCAGAATGGTTTCTCCTGAAGGGCCAAAAGATTGTGTCTGTTTTCTACTGCCGTAGCGGCTGGCCATACCGGCTGCCAAAATAACCAATGTGGGTTGCATGTCTTAATTTTAATCCTTCGTGATGGGCACGAAACTACATATTATACGACTACCTGCCAATAGCTGTAGCCTAACAAATGATCAACTTTATACCTGTTATTCAGCCACTTCCGTTCCTGTTTCCGGGTTACCCTACCGTATCTGTACTCAGAATAGATTTGATTGACCCAATCGTAAGTGGCAATAAATGGTACAGGCTGGCTCCCTACATTCAACTGGCGCTGCAAGCAGGTTGCAAAAGAATCATTACAGCAGGGGGTGCCTATTCCAACCACCTGGTAGCAACAGCAAGAGCTGCCCGACGGGTGGGCCTGGAAAGCAAGGCATTGATCAGGGGAGAAAAACCGCCACAACTCTCCCCTACCCTGCAAGACGCCATAAAAGATGGCATGGAACTGATGTTCATGGAACGGGCTGATTATGCTGCCTTGCAACTCACTGCCGGAAAAATCTCTGACAGCGATGATTATTTTATTCCATCCGGGGGAAGTGGATTACCCGGAGTTTTGGGAGCAGCCGAAATTTTGCAAACTGCAGCTACCCAATCATTTTCTCATATAGCAGGTGCCTGCGGCACCGGAACAATGATTGCCGGCTTACAATATGCTGCTGCACCCCACCAAAACGTACTGGGTATTTCTGTTTTGAAAAATATGCCCGAACCGGCACCAACGATACGGGAACACCTGAAGGCACTTGACTGTGAGCGATCACCTGAAGTTCTTCATTTCCCCTATGGTGGATATGCTAAACAGCATCCGGATATAGTCAACTTAATGTGGGAAGCCTGGGAAAAGGAAAAACTTCCGCTGGACTTTGTCTATACCGGCAAATTGTTCTGTGCCGTCAGAGAACTCAGGCAGAAGAATTATTTTCCGCAAGAAGCAACCATTTTATTGATTCACAGCGGCGGACTGCAGGGTAACCGCTCTTTGCCGGCGGGCAGTTTACCTTTCTGATAACACCCGGCATATTATATTTGCAACATGCGTTGGATCTACAGATGTTGTTGGCTAAGTGCAGTAACCTTCTCCCCGGTTTTATATGCGTCAGGAATGCCATCAGTTTCTGCACCGTGCCATGTTCATTCTTTGAACGCAACTACTGCTTTTTTCTTCCAACAAAAAAAGAAAAAGCCGACAGAGTATTCGATTTATAAAAGGAACCAGTTCCTTTTCAAACTTTCTGATAAAAAATTCAGATTGTTTCGCGATTCGATCGCAATGAAAACGAGAGATACCCTGTTCACCCGTGCTGATGGACGGGTTGATATTCATCCGTATCAGGGTCAGCAAGTGACTTCAAATCCTGAAAAAAAGAAATCACCACCCCTGGTCTTCACAGACAAAAAAGGGTATGTCAACCTGCGCCTTCCCTATCCGAAATTTTACCGCTACATCGTTCGATTCTTTGAACCTACGGGCAAACTCGCCTTTGAAATCATTGCACCAAAAGAAGACTGGCTGATATTGGAGAAGTCCAATTTCCTGCATGCCGGCAGTTTCGATTACGAGGTATGGCAGGATGGAGTTCTTCACGACAAAGGCCGCTTCAGTTTGTCCCGCTAATGTATTCTCAGCTACAGACGCTGTTGATCTTACCCTCATCGACCAGGCGGCAATTGAAAACGCTTTCAAAATTCTTTTTCATGCGTTCCTTTACTTCTGCCATTGATACCGGACTATTCAACTCTTTTTGTAAGGAGGTTACTGACTTGTTTTGAATTCCACAGGGCACAATGCCTTCAAAATAAGCGAGGTCGGTCTGCACATTGAAAGCAAAGCCATGCATGGTGATCCAGCGGCTACATTTAATTCCCATCGCGCAAATTTTTCTTTCTTTGCCCGGAGTTCCTGCATCGATCCAAACACCTGTTTCCCCCTTGCTTCTTCCTCCTGTCAAACCATAATCAGCGAGTGTAAGTATGATCATTTCTTCCAAACACCGCAGGTACCAGCCCAGATCGGGTTTCATTTTTTCCAGATCAAGTATCGGGTACCCAACTATTTGTCCGGGACCATGAAAAGTTATATCCCCGCCTCTGTTGATATGAAAGAATTCGATTCCTCTTTTGTTGATCTCGT
>DAIMYK010000116.1:0-5957 GCA_036734525.1 Sediminibacterium sp.
GGGGGTCCATCGTTTCCTCGCCGTGCCAGTTCGTCAGGTCTTTACCATTGAAGAGAGAACGACACTGGTGGGTGTTTTCCTTCTTAAAACCCGGCAAAAGATTTTTTGAAGGAAACATGAAATGTCCGATGCTGAACAGGAGTAGCAAAAAAGAGCTACTAAAGGCGGAAACTGGGGGCATGGTAAAAAGATTATGGAGTTTTTTTCAACAACAGAATGTATTTCACCATTTGTTGGGCATCCTGTTCTGATAATTGTGGGTGTGCTGTCATGGGTATCTGACCCCATACGCCTTGACCGCCTTTGATGATCTTGCCGGCGAGCATTTCAATGTTTTCGTCGGTTGCTTCATACTTAGCGGCAATGTCCTGATAGGCAGGACCGATGAGTTTGTCGGCTACTTTGTGGCAGGTGAGGCAATCTGATTTAGCCACCAGTTCCAATCCCTTCTGATAATCGGGGTTGCTACTGTTGTCGTTGCTGGCGGTTGTTGTATTGCCGGCGGCGGTATTTTCTTTCTTTTCTCCCTGGTTGCCACAGGCAATCAAAAGGGCACATGCACTGAGTGCGATACAAATTTTTTTCACGGGCATCAATTTTTCTGTTCCGGCATAAAGGTATCAATCAATTCCTAAAATTCTTCGATTCGGTTTTTCATCGGCTCCTGTTCCTGCGAAGTCGTCAAACGCTTTTTCCGTTACACGAATAATATGGTTTTTGATGAAGGGGGCTCCTTCGGCGGCTCCGGCTTCGGGATGCTTGATGGCACATTCCCATTCCAACACAGCCCATCCCTTGTAACCATAGGCGGCCAGTTTGCTGAAGATAGATTTGAAATCTACCTGGCCGTCGCCCAGTGAGCGGAAACGACCTGCTCTGTTCACCCATCCCTGGTAACCCCCGTAAACACCCTGTTTTCCGGTTGGATTGAATTCGGCATCTTTAACATGGAACATGCGGATGCGTTCGGGGTTGTGATCTATGTAGCTCAAGTAGTCGAGACACAGCAAAACGATGTGTGAGGGGGCGTAGAGCAGTCAAGCGCGTGGGTGGTGGTTCACTTTTTCGAGGAACATTTCATAGCTTATTCCGTCATGCAGGTCTTCTCCCGGATGAATTTCATAGCAGAGGTCCACACCCGCTTCATCAAAGGCGTTGAGTATAGGTAGCCAGCGATTGGCCAATTCAGTAAAGCCGGTATCTACTAGTCCTGCCGGTCTTTGTGGCCAGGGATAAACGGTATGCCAGAGCAGGGCACCGCTAAAAGTGGCGTGTGCATCCAGGCCCAGATTGCGCGATGCCTGTGCTGCATATTTCAGTTGTTGTACCGCCCAGGCAGTGCGGGCTTTGGGATTGTTGCGCGCAGCTTCAGGGGCAAATCCATCAAAGAGGGAATCATATGCCGGATGAACTGCCACGAGCTGGCCCTGTAAGTGGGTGGAGAGTTCAGTGATCTGTAATCCGTGTGAAGCAACGATGCCTTTGATTTCATCTGCATAGGTTTTGCTTTCAGCAGCGAGTTGCAGGTTGATACAGCGGCTATCCCAGGAGGGAATCTGAACACCTACAAAACCGAGGGAAGCTGCCCACTGGCAGATATTCGAAAGATTATTGAAGGGTGCTTCGTCACCCATGAATTGAGCGAGGAAGATGGCGGGTCCTTTGATGGTAGTCATTTCTGAGATGTTCAGGTGAAAAAATTAAAGCTGGAAGGGAGTCCATTTTTGTTCTGAGGAAGAAGAGGCAACTACATGATCGATGAAGGCCATCCCTCTGACTCCATCGGAAGCCGTGGGGAAGTCCATTGCTTCTGCGCTGGGTTCAGTGCCTGTTAAGCGGGCAGTAAGTGTTAGCGCAAAATTTTTATAGATATTAGCGAAGGCTTCAAGGTATCCCTCCGGATGGCCTGCCGGCGTTCTGCAATTTTTTACTGCAAACGAAGATAGTCGGTCGCCGAAGTTGCCGCCAGCGCGCAAGAGTTGTGTGGGTTGATCGAGCCATTTAACGATGAGGGTATTGGGTTCCTGTTGTGCCCATTCAATTCCTCCCTTTTCGCCATATACACGAATCTTCAGGGCATTTTCTTCTCCCGCTGCAACCTGTGATGCCATCAGAACTCCGGTAGCACCATTGTTGAAGCGCAGGAGCACATTGCCGTCATCGTCGAGTGCTCTTCCGGGAACCATGATCTGGAGGTCGGCACAGAGGTGGGTAATTTGTAATCCGGAAATATATTCAGCCAGGTGAGCTGCGTGGGTGCCAATATCTCCCATGCAGCCGGCTTTTCCAGATTTTCCGGGATCTGTTCTCCAGGCGGCTTGAGCGTTCCCCTCCCTTTCAGATAATTTACTTAACCAACCCTGGGGATATTCCACCCAAACCTTTCTGATCTTTCCGAAAACACCTTCCCGGAACATGGCGCGGGCCTGCTTTACCATCGGATATCCTGAATAGGTATGTGTCAGGCAGAGCAATAAATTTTTTTCGCGGGCTTTTTGCTCCAGTTGCTTCGCCTCCTCAAGGGTGAAAGTCATGGGCTTTTCAACTACTACATGAAAGCCATGTTCGAGTGCCATCATGGCGGGATCGAAATGAACAAAGTTGGGGGTGACAATCGTCACGAAATCCATGCGTTCGCCTTCGGGAAGTTGAGCTTCCCGTTCTATCATTACACGGAAGTCTGTATAGATTCGGTCGGGCGGAAGCAACAATTGCTTTCCTGAGGCAATGGCTGTTTCCGGATGAGCGCTCAGTGCGCCACAGGATAATTCAATCATGCCGTCGATGCCTACAGCCATGCGGTGAATGGCGCCAATAAAAGCATCCAGTCCGCCGCCAATCATTCCCATCTTTAATTTACGTTGCATAGAAAATTGTAATTGGTCAATGTAATTTTATTATAATTCCAACAGAGTAAAAATAGGTAGCCCGGATTATTTCTCCGGGGAATAAAAATATAAATTATATTTAACCCACGATTCTTTTCACCAACCGTATGAAAAAAATGGAAACGCAAATTTCCCGTAACCAGCTTTTTGTCGCCAGTTGTCTGGCCTTGCTGGTAACCTCCCTTTCTTTTGGTATTCGTGCAGGCATTTTATCTCGTTTAGGGGTAGAATTTGAATTGAACAATGCACAACTGGCAACCATTGCCTCCACAGCTTTTTGGGGCTTCCCGCTTGCCGTGATCATTGGGGGAATGGTAGTAGATATTATTGGTATGAAGCGACTTTTGCTGTTGGCATTTGTTTTTCACCTGGCTGGAATCTTATTGACAGTTTTTGCAACGGGATACTGGACGCTCTTCATTTCCACCTTGCTCATCGGCATTGCAAATGGAACAGTAGAAGCCGCCTGTAATCCACTGGTGGCAACCATCTATGCTGATGATAAGACTACCAAACTGAATCATTTTCATCTTTGGTTTCCGGGAGGAATTGTAATAGGCACTTTGCTGGTGTATTTCCTCGACAAAGTGGGTATTGGCTGGCAGGTGCAGGTTGGACTCATGGCTATTCCTACATTGTTATACGGATTTTTATTCAACCGGCTTTCGTTTCCTGTTACAGAGCGTGTCGCCAGTGGTATTACAACTGATCAGATGTATCGCTCCCTCCTCAACCCCTTGTTTATCGTGATGATCGTTTTGATGTTCGGAACAGCCATCACCGAATTGTTCACGGGCCAGTGGATAGATGTATTGCTGAAAAATGTATCTGACAATGCGATTTTATTGTTAACCATAGAAACCGGCATCATGGTCATCGGCCGCGGATTCGCGGGTCCGGTGGTACATCGGTTTTCACCAACCGGGGTATTGTTGTTGTCTGCCATTTTATCTGCAGTCGGACTTTTCATGCTTGGTAATTATACCGGAAACATGCTTTTTTTGGGGGCAGTAGTTTTTGGAATGGGAGTATGTTATTTCTGGCCTACCATGCTGGGATTTGTATCTGAAAATTTGCCGGAAACAGGCGCTGTTGGATTAAACCTCATGGGAGGTGCCGGCATGTTTGCGGTTTCAGTGTACACCTATTTTATGGGAGGATATTATGATAAGCTATTGGGTAAACATCTGCCCGAAGGAACGGCTGTTGCACAAGCGACGGTAGAACAACTAAATGAAGCCAAGAAGCTGGCCGGTCCCGAGGTCTTGAATGTGACGTTATTGATACCGGTAGTTTTGATTGTCGCATTTACAGTTTTGTTTTTGTACATGCGTAATAAAAGAACGGCGTCTCCGGGTATATAAAATCAAAACTATGTCCAACAACAGAAGAAAACTCATCAAAAATATGCTGGCCGGATCTGCAGCCATTGCTGCCACACCCCTGCTGGGTTTGCAGTCTGTTCGTGAAGACAGGTTGCCATTGAAGGGAAACATCAAGCATTCGGTTTGTCGCTGGTGTTTTGGTGACATGCCACTCGATCAACTCTGTGTCGCAGCGAAGGAAATGGGTCTGGTTGGAATCGATCTGGTAGGCCCAAAAGATTGGGCGACACTCCAACAGCACCAGCTGATTTCAACCATGTGCAATGGCGCTGAGATTAGTCTCACCAAAGGATGGAACAATCCACAGTACCATGCGCAGTTGATTAAAAATTATACAGAGCACATTGATTTGGTTGCAGCTGCCGGCTACACCAACCTGATTTGTTTTAGTGGCAACAGGGAAGGCATGTCTGATGAGGTCGGGTTACAAAATTGTGCAGATGGACTAAAAAAAATCATGGCGCTGGCGGAGAAGAAGGGGGTAGTCATTCACATGGAGTTGCTCAACAGCAAAATAGACCACAAAGATTACATGTGTGATAAAACGCCCTGGGGAGTGGAGCTTTGTAAGCGTATAGGTTCTCCTAACTTTAAATTGTTGTACGACATCTATCACATGCAGATAGATGAGGGAGATGTGATTCGCACCATTCAGAATTACCATCCCTACATCGGGCATTATCATACAGCCGGTGTGCCCGGGCGGCATGAAATAGATGAAAGCCAGGAGCTATTTTATCCCGCTATCATGCGTGCGATACTTGCCACCGGGTTTAAAAACTATGTTGCCCAGGAATTCATTCCCGCACAACAAAATAAACTGGAATCGCTACGCAAAGCCATTCAAATTTGTGACGTATAAATCATTTCTATCAATAAATACCAAGAATCATGGCCGAACAAACATTTGACGCAATTGTGGTGGGCTCGGGCATCAGCGGAGGCTGGGCTGCCAAGGAACTGACAGAAAAAGGATTGAAAGTGTTGCTGCTGGAGAGAGGCAGAAACATTGAACACATCAAAGACTATGTGAACGCAAACAAAGAAGCATGGGACTTCCCGCACCGCGGGTCCAGAACACAAGAGATGATCAAAGATTATCCTGTGCTGAAAAGGGATTACCCACTTAACGAAACCAATCTTGACTATTGGGTGAAGGATAAGGAAAGTCCTTATACAGAGGTAAAAAGATACGACTGGTTCCGCGGATACCATGTAGGAGGACGTTCTCTCATGTGGGGAAGGCAGAGTTATCGCTGGAGTGATTTTGACTTTGAGGCCAATGCAAAAGATGGCATTGCTGTTGACTGGCCACTTCGCTATAAAGAGATAGAGGCATGGTATGACTATGTAGAAAGGTTTGCAGGCATCAGCGGAAACAGAGATGGATTGGCGCAACTTCCGGATGGACAGTTTTTGCCACCCATGGACATGACCTGTGTAGAGAAAGATGGTGCCAAGAGACTAAAAGAATATTATAAGGGTGCCCGCCAGATGATCATTGGTAGAACCGCCAATCTTACTGTTGCACATGAGGGTCGCACCAATTGTCAGTTCAGGAACAAATGTTGGCTGGGTTGCCCATTCGGTGCCTATTTCAGCACTCAATCTTCTACCCTGCCGGCTGCTTAGAAAACCGGCAAGCTTACTTTGAGACCTTTGGCGATTGTTACCAAAGTTATTT
>DAIMYK010000117.1:0-5952 GCA_036734525.1 Sediminibacterium sp.
CCTTTACCACATTCGTGCAGGATGCCTTGAATGCATACAAGCAGGATCTCCCAAGCGAACCGACAACAACCCGATTCATTACGCCCATTGGGAAAAAGGGGTTGACAGATTATCTGCTTCCGGTGCGGGAAGATGATAACCGGGTGATCGTTTTGAAAAAAGATGATAGGGCGATTCCGGCATTCTACAGAGTCGATAGGGAAGGGAATGAGGAGAAAATTGCTGACCGGTGGATCGCCATCGATGATTTCTTTTCTTACCGCAATGGTCGGATTATTTACGCTTCCTACCTGCCCGACAAAAGATGGGGCAACCATGATTATAGCAGCCTGGTGATCGTAAATACCGGGACAGGAAAAAGCCGAACAGTAGTGCGATCAGCCAAGCTGGCAACACCCGATATTCATTCAGATGGAGATCGAATGCTCGCTTCCGAATTATTGCCCGCACAGGATGCTTCAATCATTATGATGGATACAACAGGGTCGGTAATTCAACGGGTGCAACTTCCATTCCATCAACTATCGGAACCCCGGTTTGCCTGTTCCAACAAGGGTTGGTTTGCCACCGCCAGAAACAACAAGGGACAAATGAGTTTGGTATATCATAGCGGAAAAACCGGAGATACCCTGCAAACTTTGCTCCCATGGACCAACCGCATTATTTCTCAACTCCAAAATCACAATGATACATTGTTGTTTACTACAACCGGCAAAGGAAAGGATGAGGTGTGGGCTTTGCCAACAACAGAAGCAGGTTCATTGTTTCGCCTGGCATCTTATACAACCGGCACTTACCAGGGGGCACTCTGGAATCTGCAGCAAATGGTAGCCACACATTTTACGGGCAACGGTCATCGATTGGGGTTGATTGAACCGCAATGGACAAAGACGGAGATCAAAGATGCATTGTTCACCCTATGGAAAGATATGCCTGAAAAACAGGAGTACTTGCATTTATCTGATACCATGGGAAACAGCTCTTATACTGCACGACGTTTCCGAACCTTGCAGCAGCCTTTAAACATTCATAGCTTTCGCCCCTTCTTTGATTTACCGGAATATAGTCTGACCGTATATGGTGAAAACCTGCTCAAAACATTCCTGCATCAATTTCAGTACCTGTACAATCAGAATGAGCGCAGTCATCGACTCAGTTATGATGGCATATTCGGAGGTACTTACTTACAGCCATTGGTAGGCGCTCAGCAGACCTGGCACCGCACCATACAGTGGAATAAGGATACAGCAGTGAATTACAACGAGGGGGGCGCCTATGCCGGTTTTCGGTTGCCACTGAATTTATCCCGGGAACAACGTTTTCGATTCTTCAATTTGCAGTCCACCATGCAATGGAACCGGGTCAATTATACAGGACAGGCAACTAAATGGTTGAATGGGTATGAACAGTGGTTGTGGGAAACTTCCATCAATTATACCAGTCAGGTACAGCAATCCCGGCAGCAGATTTTCCCCCGCTATGCACATGCACTACAGCTTACTCACCGGCAGTCCCTCCCGGAGCGAACTGCCCTACATTGTCTCATGCGTGGTACCATCAGTTTGCACGGTTGCTCTCCGGTTCTCCACTGGATAGTTTCTGCTGCCTGGCAAACCCGGGATACTTCGAGGCAATACTTTTTTTCCAATCGTTTTCCCTTTGCCCGGGGCTATCAGGCCATCGATTATCCCGATCTGGTAGGGGCAAACCTTAACTATCATTTTCCGTTCGCATACCCCGAGAGGGGCCTGGCTCAGGTAGTCTATCTATTGCGCGTGCGGGCTGCTGTTTTTTATGACCATACTGTTGGTATCAGCAGAAGAACCGGGCAACAACGATTGTTCAATTCTGCCGGCACAGAGGTTTATTTCGATACCCGCTGGTGGAACCAGCTGCCTGTTAGTGTCGGGATAAGGTATAGCCGCTTGTTACAACCGGACTGGCAGCCGGGAACGGGGAGGAATCGGTGGGAGATTATACTGCCGGTTAACCTGCTGAACTAGAAAAATGGGCTAAATTTGCCCTCCCACGGGGCCGTTTGGGGCAGTTTTTCCACAAAAAACGGATTTTTACCCACGATTTTTTCATTATCTGACCCGAAGTGCGTATCTTTGCAGCCCCAAAAATCGTATGTCCAAACAACCTTTGATCAAACAAGACGGCGTCATTCAGGAAGCACTGAGCAATGCCATGTTCCGGGTTAAGTTGGAAAATGGGCATGAAATACTCGCTACCATCTCGGGAAAAATGCGGATGCACTATATCCGTATACTACCCGGCGACAAAGTGGGTGTAGAAATGAGTCCTTACGATCTAACAAGGGGAAGGATCATATTCAGGTATAAATAAACAGAAACAACAGGTTACCACCGACAACGTAAAACTACTGTTATGAAAGTAAGAGCTTCCATCAAGAAAAGAAGTATCGATTGCAAGATCGTGAAGCGCAAAGGCAAGTTATTTGTGATCAACAAGAAAAACCCTCGCTTCAAGCAGCGCCAGGGATAATTCCTTGAGAGAATTGCTCTTCAGTTAATTTAAACATCATCCACCAACAAAATACTCATTATGGCTCGTATCGCCGGTATCGATCTCCCGAAAAACAAAAGAGGGGAAATTGGACTGACCTACATTTTTGGAATTGGTCGTTCTACTGCTCAGTACATTCTGGACAAAGCAGGCATTGATTTCGATAAAAAAGTAAATCAATGGAACGATGATGAGCAAGCTGCCATCCGTAACATCATCAACGCTGAATTCAAAGTGGAAGGTGCGTTGCGCAGTGAGGTTTCCATGAGCATCAAGCGTCTGCTCGACATCGCTTGTTACCGTGGTCTCCGTCACAGAAAAGGTCTGCCGGTTCGTGGTCAGCGTACTAAAACCAACAGCCGTACCAGAAAAGGTAAACGTAAGACAGTTGCCGGTAAGAAGAAGGCGGCTAAAAAATAATTGATCGGCCCCGCGCCGTTCAAACAAATCCTGAGCGCTTGGATATTCGTAAGAAAGGAGAGCCATCAGGTTTCCGCCAAGGCGGAATAAATAAAATGACTACCTCAAAACAAAAAAATGGCTAAACCACAAAAAGCACAAAACAGCGCCAAAGCTGTTGCCAAGAAAAGAGTAGTAAAAGTAGATGCCGCCGGTGAAGTGCGTATCTCCGCTACTTTCAACAACATCATCATCAGCTTTACCAACAAATCCGGACAAGTAATTAGCTGGAGCAGTGCCGGAAAGATGGGCTTCAAGGGTTCTAAAAAGAATACCCCTTATGCTGCCCAGACCGCTGCCGCCGATGCTGCTAAAACAGCGCTGGATGCCGGATTGAAAAGAGTAGATGTATTCGTGAAAGGACCCGGATCAGGAAGAGAAAGCGCAATTCGTTCCATCTCCCAGTCCGGTATCGAAGTAACCTCCATCAAAGATGTTACTCCGCTCCCGCACAATGGATGTCGTCCTCCCAAACAAAGAAGAGTATAATCAAACCGGCATGACCGGATTTCATAACCGGGTGACCCATCTATTTTAGATTTTTTGATAGGTCACCGTCACTAAAAAATCAAATTGTACCATGGCACGTTACACAGGCCCCAAAACAAAGATCTCCCGCATTTTCGGAGAGCCGATCCTCGGCAACGGAAAATGGCTGGGTAAAAACAGCAACCCTCCCGGACAGCATGGTGCTGCCCGCAAGCGCAAAACATTGGGCGAATACGCCCTTCAGCTGCGTGAGAAGCAAAAAGCAAAGTACACCTATGGTGTTCTGGAGCGCCAGTTCCGCAAAACTTTTGAAGAAGCTCAGCGTCTCAAAGGAGTTACCGGTGAAAACCTGATCAAATTGCTCGAAGCACGTCTGGACAATACAGTTTACCGCATGGGCTTGACTGCCAGCCGTCCTGAAGCACGTCAGCTGGTGAACCACAAGCACATCACAGTGAATGGTGAAGTAATGAATATCCCTTCTTACCAGTGTAAGCCGGGAGATGTGATCGCTTACAGACCAAAAAGCGCTTCTAATTCATCGGTTACCAGCAAGAACCGCGGAAAAAATCCAAAATTCAGCTGGATCGATTGGAACGAAACTGAAATGAAAGGTACCTTCATCACCTTCCCGGAGAGAGAGAATGTACCCGAGAACATCAAAGAACAACTGATCGTAGAATTGTATTCTAAATAACCCGACCCCGGCCGGAACACACTCCGGCCGATTGTCGTTTCAAAAGGTCAAGAAACAAACTACCATTACCCAACAGAAAACAAGAAAAAAATGGCCATATTAAGCTTTCAGAAACCCGATAAAATCGTTCTTCAAAAATCCTCTGAATTCGAGGGTCAGTTTGAATTCCGTCCCCTGGAGCCCGGCTTCGGTCTTACGGTAGGTAACGCCCTGCGCAGAGTATTGCTGAGCTCTCTCGAGGGCTATGCAATCGTTGGCATCAAAATCGAAGGCATTAACCACGAATTTGCGACCATCAAGGGTGTAACAGAAGATGTTACCGAACTCATCCTGAACCTGAAGCAGGTTCGCTTCAAGCGCAGAGTTGATCATGAAGTGCTGAACGAGCGCATCGTACTGACAGTTAAAGGCAGAACAGAATTCAACGCCAGCATGATCGGTGAACATTCTCAAAGCTTCCAGGTGATGAACCCTGATCTGGTTATTTGCACCATGGATACCTCTGCAAAAATGGAAATCGAACTCCACATCGGAAAGGGTCGTGGATACGTTCCTGCAGAAGAGAACAAAGTGAAAGATTCAGTTTTTGGTTACATCGCTATCGACTCTATTCATACTCCCATCAAGAATGTAAAGTATGCTGTAGAAAACTACCGCGTTGAACAGAGAACCGACTACGAAAAACTGGTTCTGGACGTTTCTACCGATGGTACCATCCATCCGGAAGAAGCTGTGAAGCAGGCTTCCCGCATCCTGATTCAGCACCTGATGATCATCACCGACGAAAACATCACTTTCGATAACAAAGAAGACAAGAAGGAAGATGTGGTTGATGAACACGTTCTGCAACTGCGCAAGGTGCTGAAGACCCCACTCGAAGACCTCGATCTTTCTGTGCGTGCATTCAATTGCCTCAAAGCAGCCAAGATCAACAGCCTGAGCGAACTGGTACAATACGAACAGGAAGACCTGATGAAATTCAGAAACTTCGGTCAGAAATCCCTCTCTGAAATCGAGCAGGTATTAACTGAAAGAGGTCTGAGCTTCGGTATGGACCTTAATAAATTAGGTCTCGATAACCTGGATAACTAATAATCAATACTGCCCAACTCCCACAGGAGAAGGGCAGTTTTTTTTAACCCGGTAGCTCTGCTGCCAACACCCGCAATTCCTGACACGGTGCGGGTATAAAAACAAAAGTCATGAACCACGGAAACAAAGTCAACAACAAGGGCCGCAAGAAAGCCCACCGCAGCGACATCCTCAGTAACCTGGCGAGCCAACTGATCACACACAAGCGCATCGTAACTACGCTGGCAAAAGCCAAAGCTCTGCGCACCTACATCGAGCCGCTGATCACCAAAACCAAGAAAAACGAGAACAAGGAAACCATCATGAACCAACACCGTGTTGTGTTCAGTCACCTGCAGGATAAAGCCGCAGTGAAAGAACTTTTCACCGTTATCGGTCCAAAAGTAATTGCACGTCCCGGTGGTTACACCCGCATCCTGAAACTGGGTATTCGCCCCGGTGACAACGCTGAAAAAGCAATGATTGAACTGGTTGATTTCAATGAAATCTATGGTAAAACGGCTGAAAAAGCTGCTGAGCCCGCTAAGAAAACACGTCGTGGTCGTTCCACGAAGAAAGCTGCTGAAACAACTGAAGAGGCAACCACCGCTGAATCAGCAACTGAAACAACAGCTGAATAAAATGTATCTCCACTTATTACAAAGGCAAAATCCCAACAGGTTTTGCCTTTTTTTTTGAAACAATGT
>DAIMYK010000118.1:0-5949 GCA_036734525.1 Sediminibacterium sp.
GCCAGGAATTTTGCATCAATCAGAGCAGCTGCAGATGAGGCATGAATCAGCTGACTATACGGTGGTATTCACTTTCGCGCTTCCATAGTAGAGGGAAAAAAGCAGGGAAATAAGATAGGTGAATTATATGTAAGCAAGCTCTTGTTGAAAAAATAAACAGACTTTAATTTTGCATTCGTAAAAAGACAAAAAATGAAAAAAATTGTTGGACTACTAATATTGATTGGATTTGCTATCGCACTCGTTTTTCTATCCCGCAATAATTTAAAAACATATTCCATATCCGGTACTGTTGACTGTCCTCCCGATGCTGTTTCGCGGCTTTTTCTGAACGCAGATCAAAGAGTCAAGTGGCTACCCGGCGAGAATATAACTGATAGCAGCTTCGAATGGGATGGGAAAAAATATGTGATAGAAAAATTACTGCTGAACGGTTTTTATGCAATAGATCTGAATGATAAAAACATTATTGAATTCAGTTTTACCCCCGCATTGAAAAATCAAACCCAATTCAATGTAATTGTCACAGAGGGAAATACCGGTAACTTCTTTTCAAGAATTGTAAAAGCCATAACAAAGCCTGTAAAGAAGACTGCAGAAAGTTTTCTAACCAAAGTGACTGCTTTTTTCAGCGAAACAAAAAATGTTTATGGCATAGAAATAATAAAAGGGCGTGTAGAGCACATCAATTGGGTATCTGCCATGCAGGATTTTGATCACTTCCCGACCACATCAGAAGTTTACACCGTTATTGATACCTTGGAAAAATTTCTTGCCACCAAACAGGCAGCTATTTTGGGACACCCCATTTTACATATTCGTCCACTGGATGAAAAAACATACCAAATGATGACCGCAGTTCCTGTGGAAAAACCGATAGAACCCACCGACCTATTCAAAAATAAAACCATGGCACCGGGCTTTCTGATGAAAGCAGATGTGACCGGTGAATTGTCAAGGGTCGCTCAGGCAGAGAGGGAGTTGGAAAACTACCTGCGTGATAACCACAAACAATCACCCGCAATTCCTTACCAGCAATTAATTACAGACAGAAGAAAACAAACAGATTCTGCACAGTGGATTACGCAAATCAATTACCCTGTTTTTAACTAACAGTAATAAAGTAGCAATATCGCTGAATTACTTGTGCCGGATAATTTGCCAGCTATCATTGTTTTTAGCTAGGATGTATGCCTGTTTTCCACTTATACTGATAGGCAGTATCTTTCGAACTTGACCGGAAATCCTAAAGTTTTTGATGACATCTACTTTCGGCTCTTTTCCGGTCTGATATTGGATCCATAATCCCTCGCCGGCATCCTGCCTTCCTATCTCGACATTGTACTCATAAAAATTTCCTAGGTGAAGTAGGCCGTTTCCTGTGGAATCCCTTAGTGAAACAGATGTTCTTAAGCTTGTGAACTGCGCCGCACCGTGATGTGTCAAGGGCTCGAATTGCAAATTACCCTGATTGAGGAAAACAGTATTGGCAAAATGATTGGCATATAACCGATGAGCCGCTTTCCACTTGGCGGAGGGAAAAAGTTTACTTACGCTTGTCTTGGCAAATTCTTCCGCATAAAGAAACTGCTTTTTAAGAACCGGCATGCGCTTCTCCAACTGAGTTTTGCTTGAAAAGCAGATTTCCTCTCCCCGAAGATGGTAAGTTAATATCTGTTCAAATATGCCATTGTCATCAAAATCACCCACCCACATTTGAACAGGCTCCTTTTCACTTGCCTGCAAGCGGCTATTCAATCCAAAGTTGCCCGCAACAATATCAAGGTCGCCATCTCCATCGACATCAACAGGTGTACAACTGTTCCACCAGCCATGCCAATCGGTAACTGACTTTTTTTGCATCTTTTTTCCGGACAGAAGCCAAATATCAATTCCCCCCCATTCATAACTGACAATTAGATCAGCCTGACCATTCTTATCGAAGTCCTGCCAATGTGCATCAGTGATCATTCCTGGTGTTACTAGTTCAGGACAGAATTGATTGGTTCTATCTTCGAATTGCATCTTACCATTGTTGACCAATAAATAAGACCGGGTTGGAACTCCGCACTTCCATGGTTCTGCCCTTCCACCTAAAAACAGGTCAAGGAATCCATCTCCATTGATATCGTTGACCGCTACACAACTGAAGGTTCCGTAAATGCCGGGAAAAGCACCCTGCTGACGCGTAAGCTTTCCGGTTCCGTCATTGATATATAAAAGTGGCTGCTGGTGCTCATCATTCCCATAATATTCATTCCCTCCGGTAGCAATCAAAAGATCAGGATTTCCGTCACGATTAACATCCAACCATACAGCCGCCACATGCTCCCACATAGAATCTGCTGCCAGCGCGGGTTCCGGCAACTTCTTGAAAGTACCGGAGGGTGTTTGAAGAAAGACAGTAGCTGGATAACCCTTCGATGCGCCGCAAAAAATATCTTCTAGTCCATCTCGGTTGATATCAGCCACAGCTATTGCCGGTCCTTCAGTAGACATCATCGCGGGCATCAATGGCTCCCGGTTGAATTCATTGAACACATTTTCAACATGCCGATAATTGAACCCTGTGCTTGCTGTCAGATCTTCCCAATCCTGTTCCTTCTTGTCTTGCTGAAACCTTTCAAAATTAAATAGGGGCAATTGAGGATTGTATGTAAATGTATCTCTCCTATCGGTATGTAACTGGATATGCTGATAGCGATGATCCGGCCAGATCAAAATTGCAGAATCAACTTTTTTGTCATTCAGTCCTATGTGCATGGGGAGAAGCATGCTGGACTGAAAACCATGTACCGGCTGGTATTCATAGTTGGCAACCTGGTGTTGACTATACAATAAAACCCTGGCGCCTATGGCCAGCGGATTTAATTCACTTCCCCGCAAAGTGATGCTGGCAGAAGGTGTTTTTCTTTTGGATGTATTGGTATTGTTAGCGTAAATCAATCCCGGGTCATCGATGTTATTGACAACTATATCAAGATCACCATCCAGATCAAGATCTGCATAGGCTGCCCCATTGGAAAAGGTGGGAAGAATGTTCTTGATGCTATCAGTATAATTATCAAAGCGAAGATTTCCTGTGTTCCGGAAAAACTGATTAGGAATCTTGATTTCCGGAAATTTTTTAGTGAGCGACAGGTCTTTGTCCCTGATGGTGTTGGTCCTTAACTTTTGCTGGATGTCATCCCCTGAAACAAAGTTGATATAGTCTATATCATTCATTCTTTTGGGGATTCCATTCGACACAAAAAGATCCTTGTTGCCATCATTGTCAAAATCCATCCACAAAGCTGCCCAGCTCCAGTCTGTCGCCTGGATTCCTGCATATTGACCAATTTCACTAAAACTACCGTTGCCCCGGTTCAACTGAAGATTGTTGCGGGCATACTGGTACATATACCCATAAAATATTTTCTGTTGAAATATGGTATAGTCATCTTCTGCCAGCGAACGTCGCAACATATAAGGGTCGTAGGGCAACATATCCATGGAAACCACATCCGGATGAGCATCGTTGTTGATATCAGCCACATCTACACCCATACTAAACTGGCTGGTATGAGTAAGACGCTGAATATTCTCATCCCGGAAACTGCCGTTTTTCTGATTGATGTACAGGTAATCATTTTCATGAAAATCATTGCCGACGTAAATGTCAGGCCAGCCATCCAGGTTGATGTCAGAAACAGCGACTCCCAGTCCGTAACCGATTCTGGTTCCCTTGATTCCGGCTTCACGTGTAACATTGGTGAATTTACCTGAAACAGATCCATCTTTTTCTTTCCGTGTATCATTGCGGTAAAGACGTTGACCTGCGAGCGAGTCAAAAGTGTTTTCAAATACCTCTCTGGGTGCGTAATTTCCATCGTGGTTGACAGAATGATTCAGCAGAAACATATCCAGATCACCATCGCCATCATAATCGAGAAATGCCGCATGCGTGCTGAATCCTGAAAAATCGAGACCATAATCAGCAGCCCGCTCAGTATAATGCGGAATTCCTTTCTTATCAATGCTATCGCAAACCAATAATTGGTTTTTTCCTTTGAGTATTTTATAATTACCCACCTTACACACATAAATATCCAGCAAACCATCCCGGTTGATATCAATTACAGAGACTCCGGTGCTCCAGCTGCTGTCTCGGGGTATTCCTGCTGCCAGCGATACATCGTCAAACTTCATTTCGCCCTTATTCAGATAGAGGGCATTGGGATGCTGACTCGCTGCAAAAAAGAGATCAGGCAATCCGTCGTTATTAAAGTCCCCCACTCCCACACCTGCACCATTGTAATAATACATGTATGAAAAGAGCTTGAGGGCCGGTGTGGGATGGAGTCGGTAAGCAAATGTGATGCCTGTCTTGCTGCTGTAAAGAAGAGTGACCGGTGAGTGATCGGATGAGTTCGTTTTACGGCACGCAGGAGTATATATTCCAATCAGGAAAATAAAAATCATTGAAAGCAACCGGCCTATATTGGTTCTTACATCCATGAATGACTATTTACCCGCTCCCAGCATATACGCTACCGGTCGGTCATTGTTGATCAGAAAGAGGAAAATGTCTTTTTTGCCTTGCTTTGTTGCTACAATATTCCGCACAGCTCCCCGAATCCGAAGTCCGCTCTCTTGTGGAGTTAATATCGTGAATCCACCCTTTTTGTTGTTGATCAATACTTGTCCGTACCCTGCATCCAGTCTGCAAAACTGTGGTAATATATCAAAGAAGTTACCGGCAGTTACCAGATCGGGATATCCATCCTGATCAATGTCTTTGATTTGAGCGGCATTCAGGGAGGTGAGTTGAACGTTGATAGGTAAAAGTTGAACGGAAAAATATCCTTTGCCATCATTGAGCGCCACAACTGAGTAGCTGCAATTGACTTCCTGCATAGCAGCTCCATCCATATTTTTACCAAATAAATCCTGCACAGACTTTTTTGCGAATTCAGCATGGATGAGATTTTCTTTTTTCAGTCCGGGCAGCTGATCGGTGATTTCCCGTTTTGTAAATACAGGCAGATCTTTCCCGCCAATACTTTGTGAAATGATTTTATCAGGAATCCCATTCTTGTCAAAATCTTTCAGCCACAAACGAACAGGTTGCGTTGTGGAGGGGCGGAGATAAAAATTCTCACCTAAGTTCCCGATGACAAAATCTATATCACCGTCTTTATCTAAGTCACCGGCAGAGATTGTTTGCCACAATCCTTTGTAGGCAGATAGTCCATTTTCAATTTCTTTCCATTTACCACCGGCATATTGAAACGATCTGGGTGCCATCCATTCACCTACAACAGTTAATGTTGGTTGAGCCCCCTTTTGTAAAGGAAGCCATGCAGCAGAGGTAATCATGCCCAATTGAAGAAAAGCAGGCGCCTGTGATGCAGTTACATCGGTTAAGTTTCCCTTGCCATCATTTTGCTATAGAAAAGAAGCGGGCAAAGTTCCATAGTCCTGTGGCTGGCTTCGGCTTCCTGCAAATAAATCCAGATCTCCATCCCCATCATAATCCATGGGAACGAGTACCGCACAATTGGTCGTGTTGATCGGAGTTGCTCCGGATTTAAGTTGAAAATTTCCTTTGCCATCGTTTAAAAACAAAAGATGCTGAAAGGCCTGCGAAGCAGATGTGGCAAAATTTCCACCCCCACCTGTGTACAGATCAAGGTCGCCATCTTTGTCAGCATCCAGAAAAACGGCTGCATTGATATCGCTGAAATGATACTTGACAAAATCAGGGATTGGTTTTTGCTGGTATCCATTTTTCGTTTGCAGATACAGATGTCCGGGTATTTTCCTGCTGCCTCCAACATATAAATCTTCCAGTCCGTCCCCATTGACATCTCCGGTGGCAGCGCAGGGGCCTACTCTTGACAACATGAAAGGTAAGTTGCGCTCATAGTAAAAGTCAACATAATCATCTTCCTCATGTGCTATGACAGG